>CAZEKN010000042.1:0-12667 GCA_964512755.1 uncultured Desulfatibacillum sp.
GCTACTGGAATGTCGAGCAGGGCAAGATGTCCAAGAGCATCGGCAACGTCGTCGAACCCCTGCAGATGAAAGACCGCTACGGCCTGGACGCGTTTCGCTACTTCCTGATCCGCGAGATGACCTTCGGCCTGGATTCGAGCTTCAGCGAAGCGGCCTTGGTGCAGCGAATCAACGCAGACCTCGCCAACGACCTGGGCAACCTCTTCTCGCGCGTGGTCGCGATGACCCACAAATATTTCGGGGGAGTCGTTCCCGAGGTCGATCCGGAGGTGGCGCGCGAATTCGGTTTGGGCCTCGGGTCCGAGGCCCAACCGACCATCGCGGAATACGCCCGGGCGATGGACGCTTTTGAGTTTCAGAAGGCCATGACCGTCGTCTGGGAGTTCATCGGCCGGCTGAACAAGGCCATCGACGTATCGGCCCCCTGGGAGCTGGCCAAGAAAAAGACCACGATTCGCCAGCTGGAGGCCGTGATCAACAGCCTGCTCAAGGGGTTGCGGCTCATCGCCGGGCTGATTTACCCGGCCATGCCGGACACCGCTGAGCGCATGCAGAAGCATCTCGGGCTGGATCCTGCCGCGCCGTTCTATCGCCTGGCGGAACTGAAATTGTGGCAGCCGATTCCCGCCGGAACCCGTTTGCCCAAGGCGGTGGCGCTCTTTCCGCGGATCGAAAGCGCTTCGGCGGCGGAAACGGGCCCGTCGGTTAAACCCGCCGCAGCCGAGATCAAACCGGAGATCGGCATCGACGACTTCCGCAAAATCGATCTGCGCGTGGCCACCATCGTGAACGCCGCCGCAGTGCCCAAAGCCAAGAAACTCCTTAAACTGGACATCGACATGGGTGAGCGCCGGACCATCGTGGCCGGCATCGCCGAGCACTATGCGCCCGAGTCCCTGATCGGCCGTCAAGTGGTCGTCGTCGCCAACCTCAAGCCGGCCAAGCTCATGGGCATTCTTTCCCAGGGCATGCTGTTGGCTGCCGGCGAAGATGCCGGCCCGGTCCTGATCATGCCCGACAAGTCCGTCACACCCGGCGCAGCCCTGCGATAGGAGGACCCGGCCGCACCCGCGCTGTCCGGTTAACGGCATGTTTTCTGCATGCATCTTGCGTCAACTGAATCCTCCCCGCAGCTTGCCGCGGGGAGGATTGGATAGCCGGCCATGCAAATCCCCGCCTCCGGGCCCTCTGTTGCGGCTCCGGAGGCCGTCGTTCGAAGGAGAGACCGCCATGCTGACGTCGATTTCCGATATTCTTTTCAAATCCGTTTTGACGCGCCTGCACGCCGTTGCCGATCGAACTCGCCGCGTCCGGACGCTCCGGGTCTATTTCGGCCGCCGCCTGTCCTGCGTACCGGCGGGGTCCCTGGTGGTATTCCCGGTCCGAAACACGTTATTCGGCTGCGGGATTGCCGGAATCGTGGCCTTCAAACCGCCTCGGCCCGCCCCCGACCAGATGGCGCTGGCGGATCTCAATGCCCTGGCCGACCGGGTGCAAAGCAACGGGCTGGCCGCCGCGCGATTGGACGCCGCGGGCTTCGCCGAAAATTACCTGGGCGGCGAGGCGTGCATCGAGTCGCTCTGGCGCCAGGCCCAGTCTCTGAAGCGCGCCCAGACCTTCGCCCGGCTGTGCAGCGACAAACGGCTGCAGGCCGAAATAGACCGTCTCGCCCGCTCGTTGGCCGAACTCGCCGAGGCCGAGGGGCGTCAATTCGACGACGTCATGGGGCGCCTGAACGCAGCGGACGTCGATCGAATGGCGCTGCGGATCGACCGCCTGCGCGACATTGCCTGGTGTCTGCGGGCGGAGATTCTGGCGAACATTACCAAGGTGAACGACCTGTCGGCCCGGGCCGAAACTCCCCCCACGGCGGAAGCGGTGATGGTGTTCCGCAACCTCAATGCGGTGCTCAACAGCATCGATCGCATGGAGGTGCGCGGCCGGGATTCGGCCGGGGTCTCCCTGCTGTTCGTGCTGGCCGCCGCGCCGTATGAACAATTCACCTCCGCCCTGGCCGACAGCGGCCTGCAGAGCGAGTGGGCACGCCGCTGCGCAAAGCAACCGCTGCTGAACGAAAGCATCAGTGCCCAGCGCCGCGACGGCACGGTCGCCGTGGCCTTCACCTACAAGGTTGCGGTCGAAATCGGCAGCCTGGGGGACAATATCCGCTGCTTGCGCCGAACCATCTCCGCCGACACCATTCTGCAGGCACTCATGCGCTTTCCCCTGCAGTTCCACACGGTCAACGCCCATACGCGCTGGGCCTCCGTCGGCGCCATCACCGAGGCGAACTGCCACCCGGTCGACAACCAGGTCATCAACGCCGCTTCCGGAGAAAGCGGCATCATCCACACCTGTCTGAACGGCGACATCGACAACTTCCAGGAACTCCGGGAGGCGGCCGAGGCCAGCGGCCGCCAGATTCACGCCGAGGTCACCACCGACACCAAGATCATTCCCCTCCAGATCGAGCATTACCTGCGCCAGGGCTTCGAGGTGGCCGAAGCCTTCCGCCGGGCCGTCGGCGACTTCAAGGGCTCGCACGCCATCGCCATGCACACCGATCTCGCTCCGGGCAAGCTCTTTCTGGCCCACCGCGGCAGCGGCCAGGCGATCTTCGTCGGCATCGCACCCGACCACTACATGTCCACCTCGGAGGTGTATGGGTTCATCGAGGAAACCCAGACCTACATCAAGCTGGACGGGGAGTCGGTCGTGGAAGGGCGCAGCGGCAAGACCCAGGGCCAGATCGTCGTCCTCGACCAGACCGCCGGCGGCGGCCTGGAGGGCATCACCTCCATGTATTACGACGGAACCCCCTGCCCCCTGAACGAACGCAGCCTCAAGCAGACCGCCCTCACCTCGCGCGACATCGACCGCCAGGACTATCCACACTATTTCCTCAAGGAGATATCGGAGTCTCCGGCCTCGGTCGCCAAGACGATTCAAAACCGCTGGAAGATCAAGGACGGCGACGGACGGCGGGTGGTCGCCCTCGACGAGCGCGTCGTGCCGGAGCGCATCAACGCCGCGCTGGCCGACGGCTCCATCCGGCGCATCTATTTCATCGGCCAGGGTACGGCCGGGGTGGCCGCCCTGGCCTGCGCCAACATTCTCAACTACTATCTCAACGACCCGGCTGTCCAAGTTCAGGCGCTCAAGGCATCCGAATTCAGCGGATTTTTCCTGGGCGATGCCGGCGACGGCCAGTCCATGGCGGACGCGCTGGTCATCGCCATCAGCCAGTCCGGCACCACCACCGATACCAACCGCTCGGTGGACATGGCGCGCCAGTGCGGGGCGCACACGCTGGCGATCGTCAACCGGCGGGACTCGGACCTCACCTTCAAGGTCAACGGCGTGATGTACACCAGCAGCGGCCGCGACATCGAGATGTCGGTCGCGTCCACGAAGGCATTTTATGCCCAGATTATCGCCGGCGCGCTGTTGGGTCTCCACATCGCCGGTCTAAAGGGCCGCCGCGATGCCGACTTCATCTCGACCGAAATCGAACGGCTGCTGGCCATGCCGGACCACATGCGCCGCGTGCTGGCCATGGCCGAACGCATCCACGCCTCGGCCGAACGGCTGGCCGTCACCAAGACCTACTGGGCGGCGGTCGGCAGCGGCCCCAACAAAGCCTCGGCCGACGAGATCCGCATCAAGCTGAGCGAGCTGTGCTACAAGACGATTTCATCGGATTATGTCGAGGACAAGAAGCATATCGACCTGTCCTCCGAGCCGCTGATCATCGTCTGCGCGGCCGGCACCCGGCCCACGGTCATCGGCGACATCATCAAGGACACCGCCATCTTCAAGGCCCACAAGGCAACGCCGGTGGTGATCTGCGACGAGGGCGAGGACCGCTTCGACCCCTATGCCGAGGACGTGTTCCAGGTCCCGGCCGTCGCCGAGCACCTGGCCCCGATCCTGAACACCCTGGTCGGCCACCTCTGGGGGTACCACGCCGCCCTGTCGATCCATGAGGGGTCGCGTTTCCTCTATCGCTTCCACGAAGACCTCCAACAGACCATCCGTGAAGCCGCCGGCGGCGGAATCGACATCTTTGAGCTGGTCCTCGACCGCCAATTCCGGGAAAAAATCGCCGCGTTCTATACCGCCTTCCGGCAGCGCCGCTCGCGCCGGCAGTTTCCGGCCACCGTGGGCTTCGACGCCACCTCCGACCTGACCCTGCTGCTCAAGTACCTGGCGGGTCGCCTGGAGATTTCCGATTTCGAGCTCGACTTCGGCCTGAAGGGGACCGCCGCCAATATGATCCAGACGCTGTCCGGCCGGTTGGCGGAGGCCATCGGCTTTCTCGCTCGCCCAGTGGATGCCATCAAGCACCAGGCCAAGACCGTCACGGTCGGCACCAGCCGCATCAGCGAGCGCCTGGAAGGCATCGTCTTCGCGGCGTTGGCGGCCGAAAATTTCTCCATCGCCCAGCTCACGCCCGCCAACCTGATCGTATTGAAAAACATGCAGAGCATCATCCGTGGAATTGACGGATCCGTGCTCTACCGGATCGACGGCCTCAACCTTCTGGGCGAGCCGGGCGAGGCAACCACCATCGACGTGCTGCACAAGCGCGGTGCGACCGCCGCCATCCCGTCCCGCGTCGAAACGGATCGCACCCTCAAGGGCAGCAAGCGGATCATCGTGCGCCAGGGCAACGTCTACATCGGCAAGGGCCGCAAGGACGACCGCAGCATTCTGGTGATTCCGCTGCTGTCCGCTTCGCCGGACGGCGGCAACCGGGTCGAACACCTGTTTTTGCTGCACATCGCCTTCAAGGAGCGCGTGCCGTTGAACCAGAAAATCCGGGCCTTGGGCGGCAAATACGAACACATCAAGAACATCGTCCAGGAGAACAGCGTCAGCTGGGAAGATGCCTTGCTCGATCAGGTGCCCGTCGACGAACTTTTCGGCCGGTCCGCGGAAAAGATCGGCGAGGTGATCGTCGCCCGGATGAAAACCGCTTGAACCTGGCAGGCGTTGCTAATACTCCGGCAATAAAAATGGTTGCGGCGCGCTGCGGCCGAAATCCCGCCCCGGCGGACCTCAGCTGGAGCTGCTCCTGTTCAATTGCCGGAGCAATAATTTCAAGGGTCTTATGAAAAATAGTCGACCTTCAACGCCCGCATCTCCCGCGATGGAGCATCTGAGGGAGATTTCGTCCTGGGTCAGCTCGGTTCAGAGCCCGGACCAGACCCTGGAGCTGATCGTCGCCGCCGCCACCCGCATGATGGGCGCCCGGGCCAGCTCGCTGCTGCTGGTGGATCCCCATTCGCGCCGACTCTATTTCAAAGTCGCAACGGGCGAAAAAGGCACCGACGTCAAACGGTTCCAGGTCGAAATGGGCGAAGGGATCGCCGGACATGTGGCCGCTACCGGTGAACCGTTGCTGATCCCCGATGTCACCCGGGACCCGCGCTGGCAGCCCCGGATCAGCGCGTCCATCGGCTTCAACACCCGCTCCATCGCCTGCGCGCCGCTGACGGTCAACGGCGAGATCATCGGCGTGCTGGAGATCATCGACAAAGTCGACGGAGAGGTCATGCGCGCCGAGGACATGCCGCTGCTGGCCGTGTTCGCCGAAGTGGCGGCCGTGGCCATCGCCAACGCCCGCCGCATCGACCGCGACCGCAAATCGATCTGCGACCTGCAGACCGAGCTGGATCTGCGCTACGCAATCGTCGGCGAAAGCCGGGCGATCCGGCAGGCCATCGCCGACGCCCAGAAGGTGGCCAACGCCAAGGCCAGCACGCTGATCGTCGGGGAGAGTGGCACCGGCAAGGAGCTGCTGGCGCGCCTCATCCACCGCGCCGGCCCCCGGCGGGACGCGCCCATGGTGGTGCTGAACTGCGCGGCGCTGCCGGAGGCTCTGCTGGAAGACGAACTCTTCGGACATGAAAAAGGGGCGTTCACGGGTGCCGTCGCCCGCAAGATCGGCAAATTCGAACTGGCCGACGGCGGCACCCTCTTTCTGGACGAGATCGGTGAAATGAGCCCGACCATGCAGTCCAAACTCTTGCGGATCCTCCAGGAAGGGGTTTTTTACCGGCTGGGCGGAAACGAATCCATTCCCGTCGATGTCCGCGCGCTGGCGGCCACCCACCGGGACATCGACCGCGAGGTGGCGGAAGGCCGCTTTCGTGAAGACCTCTATTACCGCCTCAATGTCGTTCAAATCCGCATGCCCGCCCTGAGGGAGCGCAAGGAGGACATTCCCCTGCTGGCCGATCATTTTCTGGGCCTCTTCCGGAAGGAGCGCGGCCCGGCTCCGATGCGCTTCTCCCGGGAAGCGCTCGATCGCATGCAGGCCTACAACTGGCCGGGCAACGTCCGTGAAATGAAAAACGCCATCGAACGGGCGGTGGTGATGGGCAGTTCACCGGAGATCACCCTGGAGGATCTGCCGGCGTTCGCCCGCCAGACCAACCTTTCGGATGGGCACGTCGAGCGTTCCTTCAAGGAGGCGGTGGATGCATTCAAGCGCGATTTCCTGGCCCTCCACCTTCGTCACAGCGGCGGCAACCGCAGCCTCGCCGCCCGCAACCTGGGCCTCCAGCGCACCTATCTGTCGCGGCTGATCGCCAAATATGGCCTGCAGGATCTCTAGCCCATGAATGGCCTTTGCCGTTTTTCCGTGATCCGCAAGCAGCCATCGCCGCCATCAGCGGCGATGGAATAAGTGAGCGCCCATGCCGCAACATGCCCCGATAAAATACAACCTCTTGTTGGTGGATGACGATCCCTTTATCCTCGAGGGGATCGGCGAGGACCTTGAAAGCCGAGGGTACCGGGTCACGCGGGCGAACAGCGGCGAGAAGGCGATCGACTTGTTGCAGCGCACGCGTTTTGATCTGGTGATCACCGATCTGATCATGGAACGCACCGACGGCATCCAGGTGCTCAAGAAATCCAAAGAGATCGATGCCACCGCCATGGTCATCATCCTGACCGGCTTCGGAGACATGCTCTCCGCGATCGAGGCCCTGCGCAGCCAGGCGGACGACTACATGCTCAAGCCCTGCGAGTCTGCCGAAATGTTCTTCCGGGTCGAACGCTGTCTGGAGAAATTGGAGCTGACCCGCCGGATCAACCTCTACCAGAAAATCCTGCCCATGTGCTGCGTCTGCAAGAAGATCCGCGACGACACCGGACGGGTTCCCGGCCAGGGCGAATGGGTGCCGGTGGAGCGGTTCATCCAGGCCCGCGCTCAGGTGGACGTCACCTCCAGCTACTGCCCCGAATGCGCCCGGCGCACCCTGAAAGAGTTTATCAAGAAGTAGTAATCTTTTTCTGGGAGTGCGCGAGCGCCGCGCCGATGAAGTCCCGGAACAGGGGGTGGGCGGCCATCGGCCGCGATTTGAACTCGGGATGGAACTGGCAGCCTAAAAACCAGGGGTGATCGCGAAGTTCGACGATTTCCACCAAGTCCCCCGACGGCGAGGTCCCGCAGAAGACCAGGCCTTTTTCCTCGAGCCGTTGACGATAGGCGTTGTTGAATTCATACCGGTGCCGGTGGCGCTCGGCGATCTCGTCGGAGCCGTACGCGCGGTGCGCCAGGCTTCCGGCGGTCAGGCGACAGGGATAGGCGCCCAGCCGCATGGTGGCGCCTTTCTCCGAGTTGGCGTCGCGCCGCTGCATCGTGCGGGTGCGCTCGTCGAACCACTCGGTCATCAGGTAGATCACCGGGTCGGGAGTGAACTCGTCAAACTCGGAGCTGTTGGCCTTCTCCAGCCCAACGACGTGCCGGGTGAATTCCACGACGGCGATCTGCATCCCCAGGCAGATCCCGAAATAGGGCACTTTCTGCTCCCGGGCATAGCGCGCCGCGCAGATCTTGCCCTCGACACCGCGGCGGCCGAACCCTCCCGGCACCAGAATGCCGTCGGCTTTGGCCAAGACCTCGCTGCAGTTCTCCCTCCCGAGCTTCTCCGAATCGACGAAGTAGAGGTTGACCTTGGTACGGTTGGCCACGCCGCCATGGTGCAGGGCCTCGTTCAGGCTCTTGTAGGACTCGGTCAGGTTCACGTACTTGCCGACGATGGCGATGGTGACGTCGTGCTGGGGTTCCTTGAAGTGGCGCACCACTTCTTCCCATGCGTCCAGTTTGGGGGCCCGCGTCCAGATGTTGAGCAGTTCGACGATTTTGTGATCGAGCCCTTCCTGGTGGAAAACCAGCGGAACCTCGTAAATGCATCCGACGTCCTTCGCGGTGATGACGGCGTCCACGCCGACGTTGCAGAAAAGGGCGATCTTGGCCTTGAGTTCCCGGGACAAGAACCGGTCGGTGCGGCACAGCAGGATGTCGGGCTGGATGCCGATGCTGCGCAGTTCCTTCACGCTGTGCTGGGTGGGCTTGGTCTTGACCTCGCCGGAGGTGCTGATGTAGGGTACGAGCGTCAGGTGGATGTAGATCACATTGTCCCGCCCCACATCGGCCCGGAACTGGCGGATGGCTTCCAGAAACGGCAGGCTTTCGATGTCCCCGACCGTTCCGCCGATCTCGACGATGACGACATCCACAGCGTCGGCCACTCCCTTGATGCAGTTCTTGATCTCGTCGGTAATGTGCGGAATGACCTGCACCGTTCCGCCCAGGTAATCGCCCCGCCGCTCCTTGCTGATGACCGAATAATAAATCTTGCCCGTCGTGTAGTTGTTGCGCTGGCCCATCGTGGCGGTGGTAAACCGCTCGTAGTGGCCGAGGTCCAGATCCGTCTCGGCGCCGTCGTCGGTGACGAACACCTCGCCGTGCTGGAACGGGTTCATCGTGCCGGGGTCGACATTGATGTAGGGGTCCAGTTTCTGCAGCGACACCGTCAAGCCCCGGCTTTCCAGCAGGGCGCCGATGGACGCCGACGCAAGCCCCTTGCCGAGCGAAGATAACACCCCGCCGGTCACGAAAATGAACTTGGTGTTGAATGGCATGACTACACCTCGCTGGATCGGAAGCGAGCGCCTCGTCCCGCTGTCTAAAATACCGCCTGGCAGAAGCGCCCGGCCTCGCCCAGTTCTTCTTCGATCCGGATCAGCTGGTTGTACTTGGCGATCCGGTCGCTGCGGGACAGGGAGCCGGTCTTGATCTGACCGCCGTTGACGCCCACGACGAGATCCGCGATAAAGCTGTCCTCGGTCTCGCCGGATCGATGTGAAACCACCGTGGTATAGCCGGCATTTTTGGCCATCTCGATGGCATCGAGCGTTTCGGTCAAGGTTCCGATCTGGTTGAGCTTGATGAGAATGGAATTGCCGATGCCCTGTTCGATCCCCTTGCGGAAAATTCCGGGATTGGTGACGAAGATATCGTCGCCCACCACCTGGACCGAGCCGCCCAGCCGGTCGGTCAGGGATTTCCAGCCGTTCCAGTCGCCCTCCGCCAGACCGTCTTCAATGGAGATGATCGGATAGCGCTCGGTCAGGTCTTCGAGCAGATCGATCATCTGGGGCGAGCTGAGGCGTTTGTTTTCGGATTTCAAGATGTATTTGCCGCCCTGATGAAACTCGCTCGCGGCCACGTCCATGCCGATGCCGATGTCCTTGCCGGGCCGGTAGCCGGCGGCCGTGACGGCTTCCATGATGAATTGAATGGCCGCCTCGTTCGACTCGAGATCCGGTGCGAAGCCGCCCTCGTCACCGACGGCCGTATTCAGGCCGCGCTTTTTCAGAATCGCCTTCAGGCAATGAAACGTCTCCGCCCCCATCTGCACCGCTTGCGCGACCGAGCCGGCGCCGAAGGGAATGATCATGAACTCCTGGAAATCCAAGTTGTTGCCGGCATGGGCGCCACCGTTGATAATGTTCATCATGGGGATCGGCAGAACATGGGCCGTCATCCCGCCGAGGTAGCGGTAAAGCGGCAGGCCGAACGCGGCCGCCGCCGCACGCGCCGCGGCCATGGACACCCCGAGAATGGCGTTGGCGCCGAGTTTGGATTTATTGGCGGTGCCATCGAGCTCGATCATGCGCCGGTCGAGCGTCGTCTGGTGGGCGGCATCCAGGCCGCAGACCGCCGGGGCGATGCGGCGGGCGACGTTGGCGACGGCGGTTGCCACGCCCTTGCCGCCATAACGCTTGGAGCGTTTATCCCGCAGTTCAAGCGCCTCCCGTTGACCGGTGGACGCGCCCGATGGAACTGCGGCTCGACCCTGTGCGCCGCAGGCCAGATGCACATCTACTTCCACCGTCGGGTTGCCGCGCGAATCCAGTATTTCTCTCGCCTTTACTTCAACAATTTCGGTCATCTCGTCCTCCACCGGCCGTCTTAATCGCGTTTTCCGGGAGCAGCCCCCGGCTTGACAAATTATCCGAAAATGTTAGTCTGAACCATCAGTGAAGTCAAGAGAGGACGGCCTCGATGGCCATGCCCAGCCAACCCAAGGATCTCTATTCGGAAGCCCACCTGTTGGTCGCCGCCATCCGATTGCATGAGCACGCCCAGGCACGGCCGGCCACGATCGAAGACGCCTGCCGCATGCTCGGTTTCTCGAGCGAGCATGCCGGTATCATCTGTCGCCGGCTCGTGGAACTGGGCGTCATCGAATCCGTGCAGGGTTCTTTTGGCGCGCGGCTGTTCATCCGGGATCACCTCAAGATCGAAGATATCCCGCGGGGAGAAACCGGTCGGCGGCTGGAGGAGGAGGTCAAGAAGTTCCAGGACCTGCAGCGCAACTTCACCCAAAAAATCGAATCCTTGCAGGCCGAACAAACGGGGAAGAAAAAGAATCTCTTTGCTGAAATGGAAAAAAAGATTAAGGAGGAAATCGAGAAGAAATCCAAAACTCCGATCTGATCGATGGACTATCTATCAAAAAGCACCGCGGGCCTGTACTTCCGCAAACGGATCCGCAAGGATCTCGAACCCGTATCCCTGGATGCGGACATGATTCGGTTGCTGCTGGCGATCGACGAACGCAAGAGCCTTTACCAGATTGCCGCGGAAGTGGAAATGGACGCGGCCACCTTCAAAACGAACTTGAAGAAGCTTTTGGATCAGGGCCTGATCGAAACGGTCCAGAAGGCCGCGGCGCTGGTGGATAAGAATTTTTTGCCGTCCCTGCGAATGAACCTGGCCCGCCGGATCGGACCGATGGCGGACATTGTCGTCGAAGACATCGTCACGGAGCTAAAACTCGATGCCGACGCCATTCCGATGGAGCAAGCCGCCGAGATCATCAACCGGATTGCGCTGGAAATCCCCGATGAAGACGGCCGGATCCGCTTCAAGAAGGCAATGATCGCGATCCTCAACAAATTGAACCCGTAAGACCAGGAGCCCGCGTATGATGGACATCACCTGCGATGCGTGCAGCAAGAAGTACCGGATCGACGAAACCCGGATGAAATCGGCGACCGCGAAGGTCCGGTGCAAGGCCTGTGGTCACATGATTCATGTTTCCAAGCCGCAGCCGATCCCGGTGGCCGAGACCATTTTCGACACCGGCATCCCGCCGGAGCCCCCCCCGGCGGCGTTGGGCGTTGCAGCCGCTGCCGAAGGCGTCAACGACCCGGCAGCCGCCGTATCGATTCCGGCGCCGGTCGCGATCGAGTCCGCGCGGGAACGCGCGGACACGCCGGAGTTCGCGCCTCCCCAAAAGGCGCGCTTCGGGCTGTTCGGAAAAACCCTCCTGGTGATGCTGGTGATCAGCCTGCTTCCGTTCGGAATCTTCTGGTTCCTCACGTTTCGGGAGACCAGCGACCGCATCCGCAGCGACTCCGAAGCGATCATGGCCCAGACCGCCAAGGGTTTGGGGGATCAGGTGGACGCGTGGATCAACGCCAATCTCAGCGTGCTGCGCACCATGGCCAAGCTGCCCGAAATGGTCGCTATGAGCCGGGAGCAGCAGGAAGCGGCGCTCAAGGCCGTCCACCGCGAATATCCCTGGATGTATCTGGTGTTCACGGTCGCACCGGACGGCATGAACGTCGCTCGCAACGACGGTCAGCCGCTGGTAAGCTACGCCGACCGCCAGTATGTGAAAGACGTCCTGGCCGGCAAGGCGGTCGGCTGGCAAACCGTGGTCGGCCGGACCTCGAATGTGCCGGCCCTGGTGATTGCGGTTCCGATCAAGGAGGACAATCGCATCGTCGGCGTCATGGCGGCCGCCATGACCGTGGAGGACATGTCCAAGCAGATCGCGAACTGGAAGAAGGGCAGCACCGGATACGCATTCCTCGTGGACGACAAGGGTTTTGTGCTCTCGCACCCGAAGAAGCAGCTGGTGGAAAAGCGTGAAAACCTCAACACGCACCCCCTCATCGCCGAGTTCCGCAAGAAGGGGTGGACCACCATGACGGCTGCGTTTACGGGTGAAAGCGGCCAGCCCTCGCTGGGCCACGCCCGCCGCACCAGCTATGGATGGGTTTTGGCGCTGATGCAGGAGGAGCAGGAGGTGCTGGAAGCCCTGACCATCATCCAGAATTTCGCGCTGGCGTTGCTGGCGGCGACGGTGCTGCTCGCAGCCGCCTGCGCGTGGTTTTCCGCGCGGGCCCTGGCGACCCCCATCATGAAGCTGACCGACGCAGCCGAGCGCATGAGTCTCGGCGACCTCAACGTCAAGATCGACGTTCAATCGCGCGACGAGATCGGCCTTCTGGCTCAGGCCATCGGCCGCATGCAGACCAGCCTGCGCATGGCCATGGAGCGGTTGAGGAGGAA
>CAZEKN010000043.1:0-12499 GCA_964512755.1 uncultured Desulfatibacillum sp.
CAGCCTTTCGCAACCATCCCGCCAGCGGCTGGTCGGCTATCCAAATTTTTCTTTTTGTGCTCCGCGCAGCATCGCTTCGTGTGCCAAGACCGGATTTTTTTGATATAGGAGATGATATGATCATCGACTTCCACACCCACCTGTTCCCCGAGTCCATATGTTCCAGCAGGAACGCCTGCTGTGATTCGGAGCCGGCGTTCGAAACGCTATACCGCTCACCCAAATCCCGGCTGGTGAGTGCGCCGGAACTGCTGGCAGCCATGGACGAAAACGGCGTCGACAAATCGGTGGTCTTCGGCTTCCCCTGGCAGAACGCCGAGCTTTTCAGGCGGCACAACGACTTTATCATGGATACGGTGCAGCGGCACCCGGACCGGTTGATCGGCTTCGGATGCTTCGACCCGAGCAACGGCGAAGCGGCGCAAGAGGCGGAGCGTTGCCTGGACGGCGGACTGGCGGGCATCGGCGAGCTGGCCTTCTACCGATCCGGGATTGAAAACGAAAACCTCAATCAATTGGCGCCCATCATGGACCTCTGCCGTGAACGCGGACGGCCGGTCCTGATCCACACCAACGAGCCGGTCGGACACGATTACCCCGGCAAGACCCCGAACACCCTCGCTCAAATCTACCGGATGGTGGAGCGCTTTCCGGCCAACGCCATCGTTCTCGCCCATTGGGGCGGCGGCCTGTTTTTTTTCAGGCTTCTCAAAAAGGACGTCAAGCATAAGCTACGGAACGTATACTTCGACACCGCGGCGTCCCCTTTCCTCTATGACGCCGCAATCTACCGCATTGCCATTCAACTGGCAGGTATCGACAAAATCCTGTTCGGCAGCGATTTTCCCTTAATCCCACCGGCCCGATATTTTAAGGAACTTCAGGCCGCGGGGCTTTCGTATGCCGAGCGGCAGCAATTGTGCGGAACGAACGCCAGCCGGCTGCTCGACCTTGGTTGACCTAATTTTATTCGCTGCCGGCGGTTAATCAGATACGGGCGACAAGGCTTTCGGACATCGGCCGCAACCGCGCGAAACAGAGGCCCATCCTTGGATCGATTTTCCGTTGCTGTGGTTCGCTTTCAGGAAGACGCCGGCTCGGTGCGGCAGGCGGTTCATTCGTGCAGCGGGCTTCTTCGGTTGCCGGCGCGTGCAAGGGTTTTCATCAAGCCCAACATCGTCTTTTGGACCCGAGCCGTCACCTTCCCGAAGTGGGGGGTCATCACCACCACGCGCGTCGTCGAGGACATGATCATCCTGCTGAAAGAGTGCGGCATCGACGATATCACCATCGGTGAAGGCACGGTCACCATGTCCCCCGGGGACACGCATACCCCGGCGCATGCGTTCGAAAACCTTGGTTACGGTCTGCTAAAGCGCCGATACGGAATAAGGTGCATCAATGTCTTCGAGCGTACTTTTGTGCCCGTGGACTTCGGGGACGGGTTCAAGCTGAATTTCAATGTGGATGCTGTTGAGAGCGATTTTATCGTCAATTTGCCGGTGATGAAATGCCACAATCAGACCATTGTCAGCCTCGGCATCAAGAACCTCAAGGGACTGATCGACATCACCTCCCGCAAGCGCTGTCACAGCATGCAGCCCGGTCGGGATCTGCATGCCTGGGTATCGCGCCTGGCCGATCGCATGCCGCCCATGTTTACCCTGATCGACGGCATCTATACCAATGAGCGCGGGCCCGGGTTCGACGGGAGGATGCGGCGTTCGAACATCCTGGTCGCCTCGGCTGACAGCCTGTCGGCGGATCTGGTCGGGGCGAAACTGCTTGGGCATGACCCCGTCTATGTACCCCATCTGGCCTATGCGGCTGCTCACCGTGAACGACCGGCCGATCTTTCCGACATCGACATTCTGGGAGAAACAATCGAGAGCATGGCGCGCTACCATGAATACGATTTCCAATATGCGACAACCGCCGAAGGCTGTCTGCCGGTGCCCATGGCCAGGGAAGGACTGAAAGGACTATTTTATCGCAAATACGACCTGTCCATGTGCACCTACTGCTCCGGAGTTAACGGGATCATGCTCTCTGCCATCCGCCAAGCATGGAGGGGAAGCCCATGGGATGGAGTGGAGGTATTGACCGGTAAAACCATGCAGCCGACCCCCGGGATGCGCAAGACCATCCTCGTGGGCAAGTGCATGTACCAGGCTCACAAGGACCATCCGGCTATTCGTGAGATGATCGCGGTGAAAGGCTGCCCTCCCAAGCCGAAGGATCTTCTGAGAGCCTTGCGTAAAGCCGGAATTGAAGCCGATCCAGGATGGTTTGAAAAAATGGATGAACTGCCGGGTCTCTTCACGGCCCGCTACGCCGACCGGCCGGAGTTCGAGGAAGCTCACTTCCGCGCGGGGGAATGAGTGAATTCAATGGATTCCGGATTCCGCCGGAATGGCATAAAACAGTTTTTTTAGTCTTTTTGCGAATTCATCAAATTGGCTTTTATCCAGTATCAAGAATCCCGCATCCAGCATCCCTCTTTTCCTATCCCGCATCGTTTCTTCTATACCCGGATCGCCCTGAGGCGCTGCAGGATCGGCTCGATTTGGTGGCGATGTTCCGGCGGCACCATCATCACGCTCATCGGACGGTTGGCGATCAGCCCGTTTACGCTGCAGTGCAGGCTCCCAGAGGCGTATGCCGTACGCTTTTCATCATCCGCCAGCACGTCCAGCACATCCAGCAGATTCCCGCTGCATCCGTCGGCATCCACATGCTCGACCGTCTGGAGAAACAGGGTATTCACCGCCACGAGTGCTTCGTCCATATCGGCATATCCGTTCTCCGAACAGGGCGTTCGGGAGATCAAGCATCGGCAGTTAAAGGGCCGCAAGGCATAAATGGAGCACAACTCCTCTGCCAGCAATGGGCATGTTGAACGGCTCGCTTCCTCGGGTTCCTCCGGGAAATCGCCGTCGGCGGCGCACAACTCGGCCAGGGCATTGGTGGTGGTGGTTGGCCGAAACCGCTGGATAACAGCGGACGCGCGGATGCGTTGAAAAAGCTTCTGGCGCTCGCCGGGTGGCAGGGTTTCGCAGATCTTATAGGCTTCCAGTGTGGTCAAGGTGACGTGGGTGGTGCAGCATTCGTGGCAGTGCATCTTGCAGGCGCTGGATTGCGTGCGAACAACCTCGTCATAAACCGCGTAGATCCGGTCGAGGGCCTTGAGTTTGCGTTCGATTTCCATCAAGCTGCCTCTGTTCTGAGGAGTTCAATTGAGTGCGCAGGGCATGGAAGCCCTTCCGTCCGAGCTACCAGAAGGCGTTACCAAGATCAAGCGTTCCAAAGCGCGCAGGACGTCCTCGGGCGCCGTTGCCGCCAAACAATCCTCGGCGGCACAGTTAGCGACTTCGACCTCAAAACACGGCACGCACCCGAGCGGCGGCTGCACGATTTCGACCGCGCTCCCCAGGGGCCGCCAGCGAGTCGGGTCGGTTGGTCCGAAAATAACGACGCTCGGCAGGCCGGCCCAGGCCGCCAGGTGGCTTGCGCCAGAATCGTTGCCGACATACGCCGCGGCGGAGCGAAACAGGTTTAACAGATGGAGGCTGTCCGCAGGTCGGCGGACGATCGCGCTCTGGCGTTCGAGCTCGGCAAGGAGATCCTGCTCCGCCGGGCCGATCACGAACTCGGGATTCAGGTGGCAGGCTTTGATTCGGGCGGCCAACTCTATAAAACCGGATAGCGGCCATCGTTTCCGCGGACTGCCGGCGCCAGGGTGCAATAGAATAGTCTTCGAACCAGGACACCGGGTGACCACAAAAGGCGGCCGGTCGGTCGGCGACACCGCCGTCTGCATCGCTTCGACGGCAGCTTCCGGAATCCAGCCGTATTCCCGGATGCACCTCACCGCATGCTCGGAAACATGCAACCGCCGTTCAGTCGGCGGTCGCGGAGGAACCTTTCCGATGCAGGCTTCGGTAATGTGCTGAAGCGAAGATGCAAGGATCTCGGACTTCGAGAAGACCAGGATGTGCGAGAATGAAGCGAGCGCCTGCCGAGCCTCGGCTGCCGGCGTTCCCGTGAAAAGCGAAGCAACCCAGGCGGCTTCGATCGGAAACCAGGCATCGACCAGCCGCTCGGCCGCAGCCAGCTTTCCGAGATGGCTCTGGCAGAGCATGGCCACTGGTCGAAAATTACGGCGAAGTACCGCGATGATCGGAAAGATACAGACGAGATCGCCCAGCGCTCCCTGATGCACGATCAGCATCGAATACGGCGATGTCATGCGCTAGCTGCGTGCCCGACGCGCCGGGGTCGTTTCATCGATAGCGCCTGCGGCGCTCGGCTTCTTGGGCTCGACATGATTGCGCTCGATGGGAACCGGCTCGGCGTGCCAGATGTCCTGGTTGTATTCAAGAATGGTGCGATCCGACGAAAACTTGGCGATTCGCGCCACGTTGAGGATCGATTTTTTCGTCCATTCCTCCGTGTCGCAATAGAGAGCGTCGACCTGCATCTGAGCCTGGTGATAGGCATCGAAGTCGGCCAGGACCATGTAACGGTCTTCGTACAGGAGCAGATCGACCAACGGTTGGAAAAGGCCCGGATTGTCCGGGCTGAAGAAGCCCTCCCGGATGAGGTCGATGGCCTGCTTCAACGCCGGGTTGCCATGATAGTAATTCAGGGGACGGTAGCCGGAGCGCAAGGAGACGACTTCTTCGGCGGTCAGCCCAAAAATAAAAATATTCTCGCGGCCGACCTCTTCCATGATCTCGATGTTGGCGCCGTCCAGCGTCCCCACGGTCAGGGCGCCGTTCAGCGCAAATTTCATATTGCTGGTGCCGGAGGCCTCATAGCCGGCCGTGGAGATCTGTTCGGAAACGTCCGCGCCGGGGTAGATGATTTCCGCCAGACTGACCCGGTAGTTCGGGAGGAAAACCACCTTCAAGCTCTGGTTGGTGGCCGTGTCCCGGTTGATCATGTCCGACACGTGGCAGATCAGGCGGATGATCATCTTGGCGGTGTGGTAGGCGGGCGCCGCCTTGCCGCCGAAGAAAAAGGTGCGCGGATGGATGCGAAAACCCGGCTCCTCCTTCAGCCGCAACCAGAGATAAACCGCGTGCAGGATGTTCAGCATCTGACGCTTGTATTCATGGATGCGTTTGACCTGGACGTCGAAAATGGATTCGGGATCCAGCCGTTCACCGGTCAACTTAAAGACCAAATCGGCCAGCCGCTTCTTGTTGCCGCGCTTGATCTCGCGCCATTCGCGGCGGCATTCGGTGTCTTCCGTAAAGGCTTCGATTTTGCGCAGTTGACACAGATCGCGCGCCCAGTCGGCACCGATGTACTGGCTGATGAGATCGGCCAGCCCCGGATTGGCTGCCAGCAGCCAGCGGCGCGGGGTGATGCCGTTGGTCTTGTTGTTAAAGCGGCCGGGGTACATCTCATCGAAGTCCTTGAGTTCCCGCTCGCACAGCAGACGGCTGTGCAGTTGGGCCACTCCGTTGACGGAGTGCGAACCGACAATGGCCAGATGGGCCATGCGCACTCGTTTTTCCGGTCCCTCCTCGATCAGGGACATTTTCCCCTTGCGGTCGCCGTCGTGCATGAAACGAATGGAAACGTCCCGCAAAAATCGGCGGTTGATTTCAAAAATGATCTCAAGATGCCGAGGCAGGAGGCGTTCAAACAAGGGAACCGGCCATTTTTCCATGGCTTCGGCCAGCAGCGTGTGGTTGGTGTAAGCGCAGGTGCGGGTGGTAAGGTCCCAGGCCTTTTCCCAGCTCATTCCGTAGCTGTCTAGAAAAAGCCGCATCAACTCGGCGACCGCCAGCGACGGGTGCGTGTCGTTCATCTGGATGGCAACCTTATCGGGAAAGGCGTCAAAGGTTTCGTGATTGACCAAGTAGCGCCGGATGATGTCCTTGATCGAACAGGACACAAAAAAATACTGCTGCTTCAACCGCAGTTCGCGTCCTTCATAAAACTCATCGCTGGGGTAAAGCACTTTGGAGATGTTTTCGGAAATATTTTTTTCCTCAACCGCCTTGAGGTAGTCCCCGTGCTGGAAATAATTCAAATCAAATTCTTTGGAGGCCCGGGCCGACCAGAGCCGCAGGGTGTTCACCGTATTGTTGCCGTAGCCGGCAATCGGAACGTCGCGTGGGATGCCCACCACGTCGCTGGTATCCACCCACTCGCTCTTCATCGTCCCGTCCGGCAGCCGGGTCTGCTTAACCCGACCGTAGAAATGAACCGTAAAGATGACCTCCGGATGGGGAATCTCCCAGGGAGTGCCGTAGCGCAGCCAGTTCTCAGGCAGCTCCACCTGCTGCAGGTTGCGGATCTCCTGGTCAAAGATTCCGAATTCGTAACGGATGCCGTAGCCCATCGCCGGGATTTCCAGCGTTGCCAGCGAATCCAGGAAGCAGGCGGCCAGACGTCCCAAGCCCCCGTTGCCCAAGCCCATGTCCGGCTCTTCGCCGGATAGCTCCTCTACGTCGATAGATAGCTCCTCCATGGCCCGGCGGGTTTCGTCGTACATGCCCAGGTTGATCAAATTGCTGGTGAGAACGCGGCCCATGAGGTATTCGGCCGACAGGTAATAAACGCGTTTGACGTCCCCCGTGTAATACTTCTGCTGGGTCTTGATCCAGCGCTCGATGAGCCGGTCGCGCGCAGCCAGCGCCAGTGAGAGATACAGGTCACGGTTGGTTGCCGTGTATTGATCCTTGCTCAAGGAATACTGAAGGTGGCTGGCAAAAGAGAGCTGGATGCTTTGGGCGTCCAGTCCCTTCCGGAAGGTCCCCCACTGCTGAAAGAGCTTACTTTTCTTCATAAAGATCTCCTTGCGGGGCGGAAGCAGCTAAGAAAGGCTCCCGATCAGGATGATAACCCAGCAGAACCGTGGAAGGCGAAAAGTTCTTGATTCTAAAAGCTTAACATGGAGACAGCAGCTAGTCAAACCAAGGATACCCCCCGTTCCGCAAGCGCTGCGGGAAGCCCTCAAACGGGCGGTTGGCATCTTTCAAAAGAGAAAGCGGAACGATCGAACCGTGTTACGGATTTTTCAACACCCTCAGTGCGTTCTCGAGCTCTTCGGTTAGCCGATCACTGTGCTCCGCAGCGCTGCGAATCCATCGGGCCGCCGCCTCCGCTCCAGCCTCGCAGGCGTCATCGGCCATACTGCGATAGGTCATGGCGTGCTCGCGGCTGTGCCGGATGCTGTGCTGCAGACGGATGATCAGTCGTTCGCTGGGAGAAAGAGAAAGCCCAGCCGCGTGATCGTTCTCATGATGGGGCGAAGGCTCTTTTTCACCGTGATGATGGTGATGTTCATGATGACTGTGTCCCGAATTCTCCCGGCACATCGCAATTCCTCCCTTTAGCAGAAGACGTGCACTCCAAAACCATTATTCTTTCTATATTCTTTCTTTTATTCTATGGACTGCCGTAGTGCAATTAAATTTCAACGTGAAGCTCGCAGACGTCCACAACGCCATATTGATCGATCGCCTTTCGAATGATAATGTACACAATAAAATAGAGACCAACAGGGGATCATGAAGCGAATAAAATTAGCACGAATGGACTGCGAACGGGTCGGTCGTGAAATCGGCGATTTTGTGATCGGGCAGGTTCAACTCACACGAACGACCGGTTGTGTGGTGGGGCTTTCCGGTGGAGTGGATTCGAGTACCACGGCGGCATTGATCAAGCGAGCCTTCGAGCGGCATGCGGGTGCTAAATACGAGTTGGTGGGCTACATCCTGCCTTCCCATTTAAACAAGCAGGACGACATCAAGGACGCAGAGGGAGTGGCCCAATTCCTCGGCATCCGCTGGGAGACTCACAGCATCGAGGGACCGGTTGAGGCGCTACGGGCCACCAACCCCGAGGCGTTTGACTCCGTCTTCCATAAGGGCAACATGATCTCGCGCGTACGCGCGAACGTGCTCTCCACCAAAGCGGCCACCGAGAACAAGATTGTCGCCGGCACCGGCAACAAGGACGAAGATTTCGGGATCGGCTACTATACTCTTTTCGGCGACGGGGCGGTTCACCTCAGCCCGATCGGTGGTCTCCCCAAGCGCCTCGTGCGCGAGATGGCTGGCTATTTGGGATTGGCCGATCATATTGTCAACCGATTGCCCACCGCGGGCCTCGAACCCGGACAAAGCGACTATAAAGACCTCGGGTACAACTACGACATCGTGGAGTTGGTATCAGAGGGTTATGCACAGGGCTTCACGTCGGCTGAACTCGGCCGCCACGAACAGATCGTAACGGTCGTCGAAAACCAGTTGGCGCATTACCGGAGGGTCTTCGGGGCTCCCAAGTTCACCCGTGTGCAGCAGGTAGTAGAAGATGTGTTGCGGCGTCACGAAATCGCCAAAGGGAAAATGAAAATCATCCATCCCCCCTCGCCTAAAATTTCGCTTACTTCCGAATAAGAAGCGGTTAGCTGGGAGCTATGTTCTCAGACACCTGAGCTTGGCGAGATCCTCGGCATATCCGTAAAGGTGGAGTCCCTTACTCTCCACGATCATTTCACCGTCCTTCACGCCGATTTCAGCGGCCATGTACTCTTTTAGGTTTTGAATGGCAGCCAGGTTGGCCGGGAACCCGTTCCACAGATCCCAGGAGCGGAAATAGATCACGAAGTGTAGAAAGCCGTCCTGGATCCGGGTGTCGATGGATCTCAGGCAGGGCGGATCCAGAAGTGTAATGTCGGAAGGGTGGGCCACCTGCAGCACCATCTGGTTGTTGCGGTGGCCGAATTTCTTATAGGTTTCGATCACCCACTCGATTTGGTTCAGGTAGAGGTCGCCGTTCTCTTCAAAAAGAACTTTTCCGTCCTCCTCCCGCCGATCGATGATCTCCCGGTTATCCTCCCGCCGCCATTTTAATTTATCGCCGGTGATCGGGACCCGTGTCAAGCGCTCGCCATATGTGTAGGATTCTCCGGGCTCTTTTCTCCCGGACATGAGGTATTCGATATAGGCCCGGCTGTATCCGGGTCCGCCATAGATATAGTCATGCTCAACCGGGCTGGGAATACCGCAGCCCGGCGGGATGTCGGGGATGAGCGGTTGGGTGCCGGGATACTTCACATGCCCGGTGAAAAAATCGTATTCGAGGCGCGTCTGCCCGGCATAGGACCCGCGGTCGATCACGAAGCGCCGGCCGTGGTCCAAAATGTCGTGAACGGCTTGGAACCACAGATCGGGCAGGTCCCGTGCATGAATTAGATGGAGGATCATCTATATGTCCAGCATCGATACTTCCAGGGCGTTGTTCTGAATGAAATCCCGGCGGGGCTCAACTTCCTCACCCATGAGAATGGTAAATATCTCATCGGCGTCCACAAAATCTTCCACCTTGACTTGCAGAAGGGTGCGCTTCTCCGGGTTCATGGTGGTTTCCCATAGTTGTTCCGGATTCATTTCTCCAAGGCCTTTGTAGCGCTGGATGGACAGCCCCTTCCTGCCTTCCTGGATCAGGTGGTCATGCATCTCCTCTTTGCTATGGGCGACGAACGTTTCTTCGCTTTTTTCATTTATGCGCACTCTGAACGGAGTCTGGTCATATGGCGCGATTTTCTTCTTCAGGTCGATGCACTTCTGGAAATCATTCGAGTAGATCAAGCCCCGTCCGATCTTGATGCCGGAATGATTTTTCGAATGGGGTCCGCTAAAGAGCATTTCAGAGCTGTTCTGCTGCCCGCTCACAAACAACTCGAACACGCCACGCTCGCCGTTAAAGCTCGGCCCTTGCACTCGGTATTCAAGCTTGACGAGCTTATCCCTCAAGGCGAGCATGCGCGTCTCGTCATGCAGGAACGTCTGATCCTCAATCCCTGCGTCGATTAAAATCTCGGCCAACTCGGCGCCGACCCCTCTCTTGTTCAATACTTCCCGAAGCTGGAGGTATTCGGATAAATGCGTGCAGAACAGATACAGGTTGTGCCCGGAAATCTCATTCTCATCGTTCCCGTACCTTACGACTTTCTGCTCGCAGGCTTTCTTCAGAACCCAGGCGTTGAGCTCGGACTCATCCTTTAAATAAATTTCATCCTTACCCTTGCCCACCTTTAGGAGCGGCGGCTGGGCGATATAGAGAAAGCCTTTGTCGATCATTTCCGGCATCTGCCGGTAGAAGAAGGTGAGCAGCAGCGTGCGGATGTGGGATCCGTCCACATCTGCATCCGTCATGATGATAACCTTCTTGTAGCGAATGTTTTCGATATTGTACTCTTCCTTGCCCACCCCGGTTCCGAGCACCGTGATGATGTTCTTGATTTCTTCGCTTTGAAGGATCTTGTCGAAACGGGCCTTTTCGACATTGAGAATTTTGCCCCTCAGCGGAAGAATCGCCTGGAACCGACGGTCCCGAGCCTGCTTGGCCGAGCCCCCGGCCGAGTCTCCCTCGACGAAATAGATTTCGCGCTGATCCGGGTCGTCGACCTGGCATTCCGCGAGTTTGCCGGGCAGCGTGGCATCCAGCAACGATCCCTTGCTGCGCGCCAAGTCCCGGGCCCTCCGCGCGGCATCCCGGACGCGTGCGGCTTCGGCGCTTTTGGCCACGATTTTGCGCGCCACCGCCGGATTTTCCTCGAAATAGGCGCTGAGTTTCTCGTTGACCAGTGATTCAACCAGACCCTTGACTTCACTATTACCGAGTTTGGTTTTCGTTTGCCCTTCAAACTGCGGGTTTCGAATTCGAACACTGATGATGGCGGTCAGTCCTTCGCGAATATCGTCGCCCGTAATTTTGGTCTGCATGTTCTTGGGCAGGTTGCCATTGGTGGCATACTGATTGATCGTCCGGGTCAGGGCCGACTTGAAGCCGATCAGGTGGGTGCCGCCTTCGGTGGTATTGATGTTGTTGGCGAAGGATAGAATTTTATCGATGTACGTATCGTTGTATTGGATCGAGACTTCTACCTGAATATCGCTTTTTTCGCCTTCGATATAAATTGCTTTATGCAATGCCGTGTTGCGGCGGTTGATATACTCGCAAAACGCTATAATTCCGCCCTTGTATAAGAATTCCTCTTTTTTGTCCGAACGTTCGTCCTCGAAGACAATACGCACGCCCTTATTCAAAAAGGCGAGTTCTCTTAAGCGACGGATCAGAATTTCATCGGAAAACTCGGTAGCAGAAATGAAAATTTCCGGATCCGGCAGAAAGTGAATCTTTGTTCCGCGCTCTCGTGTTTTCCCGATAATCGTCAACTCGCTGGTCTTTACGCCTCTCGAATAACTTTGATGATAGATCTGGCCATCAAAATAAACTTCGACATTCAGTTTGACGGACAAAGCGTTGACGACCGAAACGCCGACCCCGTGCAGCCCGCCGGACACCTTGTATGAATTTTCATCGAATTTACCGCCGGCATGCAGCTTGGTCATGACAACTTCAAGTGCCGGCATATTTTCCTTTTTATGCATCCCGATCGGAATACCGCGGCCGTTGTCGATGACCGTCACACTGTTGTCCGTATGCACACTGACTTTAATCAGATCGCAGAAGCCTGCCATCGCTTCGTCGATACTGTTATCCACCACTTCGTAGACAAGATGATGCAGTCCGCCGACATCGATGTTTCCAATGTACATGGCCGGTCTTTTACGGACCGCTTCCAGCCCTTCAAGAACTTTAATACTGTCTTCTGTGTAGTTCGTATTTCCGTTAGTGTTCATATTTTTTCTTCTGTTGATAATTTTCTATAGTCTCATCGGCATGATAACGCTCAGATAGGAATTGTCTTTTTCCCCCTCGATGAGACAGGGTTTTTCTTCGTTCACGATGTAAAGCGATACTTTATCATCATCAATCACGTTCAGGGTATCGATGAAAAATTTTGGATTGAACATGACCGTTATTTTCTTCCCTTTAAACTCGATCGGCATATCCTCCTTAGATTCACCAATTTCCGGGTTGGTGGATGAGATGGTGAGTTGGTTTTCATCAAAATTGAAAATAACACCCTTATACTCTTCCGAAGAAAGGATGGACATCCGTTTGAGCATCATCAAAAACATCTGGCGGTCCATGATTAATTTGTGGCCGGACGGCTTGATGATGATGTCCGAATATTTTGGAAACTCTCCATCGAGCAGACGAATGATGAGGGTTTCACTGTCTTTCTTAATAATAAAGTTGTTATCTTTGAAAGCAAAACGAATATTTCCTTCTATTTCCAAAAACTTACCAACTTCAACCAGACTTTTTTTAGGTATCAGAAATCCTGGTGTAGCAGAAAAATCGACGGAAGGGTCAAAAACAAAATCGGCCTTAGAAAGGCGGCTGCCGTCGGTTGACACCAACCGAAATATTTTTTTATCGTTTTCTACGATCCTCTCTGCATAGACCCCGATGATATGGGTTCTGCGGTCATCTGCGGCAGCTCCGATAATAACCGACTTAGCAATCATTTCAGATAATAAGGACGAGTCTATTTCAAAATAGTCAGCACTTTCAATCTTTGGTATTTCGGGAAAATCCTCAGGATTCAAACCAACCATAT
>CAZEKN010000044.1:0-438 GCA_964512755.1 uncultured Desulfatibacillum sp.
GCAGTTTCTGGGGCGAAAAGACGCCCAGATCAAGCTGCACGGCAAACGAATCGAGTTGAACGAGATCGAAGTCGCCCTGACCCAATACCCGCGGGTTCAGATGGCCGCCGTCGCGCTGAAGTGCGACGACCAGGGGAATCAGCGTTTGGTCGCCTATATCGTCTCAAGTGAGGAAGGCAGCCTGACTGTGGAACCGATCCGCCGGTTTCTGCTCGACCGAATCGCGGATTACATGGTCCCCAGCATTTATGTCTTTTCGAGCGCTTTGCCGCTGACCTCCAGCGGGAAGATCGACCGCCGGAGCCTCCCGGATCCCGTCATGACCAGGCCGCGCCTGGAGCAGGGCTATGTCGGGGCGTCGAACGAAGTTGAAACAAGGCTGGTTGAGTTGTGGCGCCAGATGCTCGGCTTCCAGCAGATCGGGATCGATGATAATTT
>CAZEKN010000044.1:448-12449 GCA_964512755.1 uncultured Desulfatibacillum sp.
CAAAGTATCTCCATACGCTCGGTTGTCTCCAATCGCGCCGTTTGAATTGCTGGCAGCAGATATTTGGAGTGAAATACTTCTAACGCATGTGGTTGATATGCAAGCGAATTTCTTCGATTTGGGAGGCAATTCGATCCTCGCGGCCAGATTGGCGGTTTTGATCGGAGAAAAATTCAACCGGGAGCTTCCGGTTGTAAAGGTTTTTGAATACCCCAGCATCCGGCTTTTCGCAAACTTCCTGCGCAACGAAGACAGCGGACCCACCCGGTTGGAAAACCATGATCAACGCGCTCAGCAGCGGCGCTCCAGCAGAATGATGCAGCGTAGGGCACGGCCTCTGAACCGATAGAAGCGGCGAAAAGGGAGCTTACGATTTTAATGAACGACCTCGAAACAAACGATTCCGACAACTCTTCCGACGACCCTCAGCAGACCGGCCTGGAAGGGATCGCCATCATCGGGATGGCGCTGCGATTTCCCGGCGCGGATTCGGCGGACCAGCTTTGGCATAGCCTGTGTCAGGGAGCGGAATCGCTGACGTTCTTCGGAGACGACCAGCTCGACGCCTCCGTTTCCCCGGCCACACGGCAGAACCCGAACTATGTGAAGGCGCGCGGGCGAATCACCGGGGCGGATCAGTTCGACGCATCTTTTTTCAAAATGAGCCCGCGCGAAGCCCAAATCATGGACCCGCAGCACCGGCTGTTTTTGGAGCTCGCATGGGCGGCTCTGGAAGACGCCTGCTATACCAACGACTTCAAAGGATTGATCGGCGTCTACGGAGGAGCCGGGTTCAACAGCTACTATAAACATCACGTGGCGCCGGCTCAGGACCTGATCGAAATGTTCGGTGAACACGCCACCGATCTCGCGAACGCTCCGGACTATTTTTCGACCCGGGTGTCTTACAAGTTGAACCTCAGCGGGCCCAGCCTGAGCATATTTACGGGCTGTTCCACCTCGCTCGTTGCGGTCTGCCAGGCGTGCGACAGCTTGCTCAGCTATGGCTGCGACTTGGCGTTGGCCGGGGGAAGTTTTGTTCAGTGCCCGCTCGACGCCGGCTATTTTTACCGGGAGGGTGAAATTTTCAGCCCGGACGGACACTGCCGGCCTTTCGACGAGAATGCCGGCGGCACGGTCTTCAGCGACGGGGCGGGCCTGGTCGTCCTGAAGCGGCTCGATGAGGCATTGAGGGACCGGGACAACATCTACGCCGTCATCAAGGGATTTGCCCTCAACAACGACGGGGCCGACAAGGTCAGCTTCACCGCACCCAGCGTGAACGGGCAGGCATCGGTCATTGCGCTGGCTCAGGCCAACGCCGGCATCGACGTTGAGAGCATTATCTATCACGAAGCGCACGGCACCGGCACCCGACTGGGGGACCCGATCGAAATCGAAGCCCTCACGCAGGCGTTCAATCAAAAAACACGCAAGCGCCAGTTTTGTGCGATCGGGTCGCTGAAAGCCAATTTAGGACATTTGGATGCGGCCGCCGGCGTGGCGGGCCTGATCAAGGCTTCCCTGGTGCTGTTGCACAAGCAGATCCCGCCGAGCGTCAATTTCCAGAAACCCAATCCTCAGATTGATTTCACGAAATCTCCCTTCTTCGTGAATACCCGGCTGATGGAGTTGGGATCGCATCCGGGGCCGCTCAGAGCGAGCGTCAGCTCTTTCGGCGTCGGCGGCACCAATGCGCATATCGTTCTGGAGGAGGCCCCTCCGCCGGAACCCGGAAGCGACTCGCGGCCGTGGCACCTGATTCCGATTTCGGCGAAAAAACCGGCGGCTCTGGAGGAAGGCTGCCGTCGGCTGAAACGTTATCTTGAAAACCGCCCGGACATCAACCTTGCGGATGCGTCCTACTCGCTGCAGATCGGCCGCAAGGTTTTCAACCATCGCCGGATCATCGTCTGCCGCGACACGCAGGATGCCATCCAGAAACTGGCCGCTCCCAAACCCCCGTGGGTGGTGACGCACCAATCGGACGGCATCCCCCCCAACATCGTTTTCATGTTTTCCGGGCAGGGCAGCCAGTACGTCGACATGGGAAAGGAGCTTTACCAGAGCGAGCCCATTTTCAGGGAGGCCGTCGACGCCTGCGCCGGAATACTCGAACCCCTGCTCTCCACGGACCTGCGCCGCGTGATGTACCCCGGCGCCGACGAGATCGAGACCCGGCGCGAGCAATTGAACCAAACCGCCTGGGCCCAGCCGGCCCTTTTTACGGTGGAATACGCCCTGGCCCGGCTTTGGCAGGACTGGGGGATCCGGCCGAAAGCCATGGTCGGACACAGCATCGGCGAATATGTGGCGGCGTGTCTGGCCGGGGTGCTCAGCCTCGAGGCCGCACTGGCCGTCGTCGCCGCGCGCGGGCGCTTGATGCAGGAGCTTCCTCCGGGCGCCATGCTCGCCGTGGCGGCTCCGGAGTCGGAAGCGCTGGCCTACTTAAGCGACAGGCTGGCGCTGGCCGCGGTCAATGCCCCGTCGATGTGCGTGATTTCAGGAGATTTCCAGGCGATCGGAGAGCTGGAAAAAAAGCTTGAACAGGGCAAGATCGGACACCGTCGCCTGGTTACCTCGCATGCCTTCCACTCGCATATGATGGCGCCGGCGGTCGATCGGTTTGCGGCGGAGATCGGGCGTCATGAGCTCCGCCCCCCCCAGATGCCGTTCCTTTCCAATGCCACCGGCACCTGGATCACCGCCGCCGAGGCCACCGACCATCGATACTGGAGCGATCATATCCGGCGGCCCGTGCGTTTTTCAGACTGCATGGCATCGCTGAAGGGTGAAGAGAACCCCATCCTTCTGGAAGTCGGCCCCGGGAACACCCTCTGTTCCCTCGCCGGACAGCAGGAGCGGAAGCCCGCCGGTTTTCCGGTCCTGTCTTCGCTGCGGCATCCCAAAGAGGACAAGTCGGACATGGCCCATATCCTGACCTCGCTCGGCAGGCTGTGGCTGGCAGGCGGCGAACCGGACTGGCAGGCTTTCTACCGGAACGAGGCGCGTCGTCGAATCTCGCTTCCCACCTATGCATTCGAGCGCAACCGACACTGGATCGAACCGGGAAAGCCTGCCCGGGTGGAATCGTCAACCGCAGCCGTTTCAAATCGATTCGATGGGAAGGATGATCGCCACCCGAAGGCCGGGGTCGATCCGGTTTCAACTGACGAGACGGAGCCCCAGGGCAGCCAACCCCAGTCGGCTGAAAATCAGATCGAACGAACTCTTTCCGCCATTTGGAAGGAGCTGCTGAATCTTCCGGCCATCGACCCTGATGACAATTACTTTGAGCTGGGCGGGAGCTCCCTTTTTGCCGTGCGCATGTTCGAACAGATCGAAAGAAAGCTGGGACGAAGGCTTCCTCTGGCGACCCTATATGAGGCGCCGACCGTCCGGCAGCTCTCCAAGAAGATTGCCGAGATAGAGCATTCACCTTCTTGGTCGTCCCTGGTCGAGATCAAAAAGGGAAACGGCTCGAAGCCGCCCATCTTTTTCATGCATTCCGAGGGCGGCAATGTTCTGGAATACTGGCCCTTGAGCAATTATTTCGCCGCCGACCAGGGCGTATATGCCCTGCAGGCCAAGGGGCTGGAGGGCTCGGCCGTCGTCAGCCAGACCGTGGAGGAAATGGCCGGAAGCTTCTTGTCGGAGATGGAACGGGTCCAGAAAAAGGGGCCATTCTATCTGGGAGGTTATTGTTTGGGCGGACTGGTTGCCTATGAGATGGCGAGACAGCTGATAGAAAAGGGCGAGACCGTAAATTTTCTCGCACTGATCAGCGCCAGGACGCCGGCATATTTGAGGATGGGCAGCTCCCGTGCGACCATGCTGAAACGTTTTGCGGAGCGGCTGTCCGAACGGGTGCGCTTGGAATGCGACAATTTATCTCATTTGAACTGGAATCAAAAATATAACTATATCCGAGAAAGGCTGATGCGTTTCAACAACCTGGTTCAGATCAACTGCGAAATTCTATTGGACCGGATTTTCTCCAAATTCAGCTCAAATGCCAATTGGCACTCGAGAGACTACGTTCTTTACCAATCCGTTCAGAACCAAGACCATGCTTTCATGAACTACGATCCGAAGCCCTGCTCCACAAACGCCGTCATGTTTCGGGTTAGATACAACCCCAGCTTTTTTATAAATGATGAGTTCCTGGGTTGGTCCCAGCTGGTTCAGGGGGACATTCGCACCTTTGAAGTGGACTGTTTCCACAAGAACATCATGAAGGAACCAAACGCCAGGGCGGTCGGCCAAAAGCTGAATGAGCTGCTGCTGGCCGCCCAATCCGGGGGCAATGGATGAAGACGGCACCAAAGCTCGCCGAGCCGGCGGCTTCTGTTTTCGATAACGGCGAACGTGCCTTCTTGAAGAGGGAGTCGCAGCATCGGCCCTCCCGTAGGCTGTTCCTGCATGGCATGGCGGCCCTGGGCCTGTCTTCATCCCTGTTCCCCGGCATGGCGGGAATTTCCTGGGCCTCCGTTGAAGAGCTGTTCAACCGGATCCGCGGGCGCCTGATCTCCAGCCCGAAACTGCCGCCGGAAGGCGAACGCCGTCTATCCGGTCTTCCGGAGGGCGGAGCGGGCATTTCGTTGGAAACCGCGCTGAACTCCCGTTGCACCAGCGACAAGGACGGCGATTCCAAGGTATTTCACTGGGGCATGTTTGATCTATTTAAGAAACTGCGCCAGGAGGACGTCCGGCATATCGTGGAGAGCGCCAGGCTGCCCAATATGACTGGCAAGGGCGCCGATATCCTGGTTTCCGGCAGCGAACTGACGTTCCGGGTCGAGGGGGCACCAAAGGGGTTCAATCGGGACAGGCTGATGGTCGAAAGCGGTATGCAGCAGCAAGCGGTATGCCTCGCATGTGCGGCTTTGGGCGCCGGGATGGTTTTTCACGGAATGGGCGCTGAAGGCACTCAAACCAACGATGGGTATATCGCGACCGTCAGAATGGAAATCGACGCCATGCAGCCGTCGTACGGAGGCTCTTTTTGGACCACGGACGCTCCCGGCGAACCATGGTCGCAAGGCAATCTGCCGGACCCGGATCGCAAGGGCGGCCGCCCGCTGCTGAAAGTGCTGCCCGGAATTCACCCGATCCACTCGGGCAACGGGTCTGTGACCGATGAATCCCTCGGGCAAGTTCTCTGGGCTGCCCGCGGTCGAACACCGCATCTTTATAAATCCAGGCACTGGGGGCTGACCATTCCCACCACGCAGGGAGAGCGAAAGATCTCGGGAGTCTTCTTGCTGCGGAACCAGGGGCTCTTCGAGTACCTCAACCATGCCAAGGGCCGACCCACGCACGCGATTGAGCACCTCAGGGACCTGCCGGCGGAAGTGAACCGGAAGGTCCGGCATGGATTCAATGCGGATGCCGGTCTAGTGGTGTTTGTGCGGAACGAGGAATTCGCAAGAGCATTCTGGGAGGTGGGCTACCAGCTTCTGAATGCCACCTTGCAGGCTGCCGCCCTGGGGCTCGGCTACCGAACCATTCTGCTGGACGAAGCCCAGAGGGCGCTGGTTGAGTCCGCCGGGATAAAGGCACCCGTCGCCGCGATCGCTTTGCAGTGAACGGGAGTACCCGTCCGGTCTATGCAAATTTTGGATAACTGCGAACGGGCCAACGTTGGCATCGACATCTGGATGGTGCAGGTGGACCGTCCGGAGGTTGAAGTCCGGCAGTATGCCGCTATGCTGTCTGATGACGAAACCGCCCGTTCATCCAGATTCCATGCCGCTCGAGACCGGAATCGATACATCGTCCGGCATGGAATTCTGCGGTTGCTGCTCTCAGCATACATGTGCTGCAAACCGCCTGATGTTGAAATCCGAATTGACTCCAAGGGCAAGCCGTATGTGACGGATCAGCCGCACGAGCCGCCCATGCAGTTCAATATTTCCCACTCTGCCGGCCTGGCGGTGTTGGCGTTTGGCCGTTGTGCGGGCATTGGGGTCGACATCGAAAGGATAAACGATTTTGAGTCGATGCGCGACGTGGCGGCGCTGAGTTTCACTTCCACTGAACTCTACGAATTGGACAACGCTCCGGAAGCGGATCGAATGGGAGCTTTTTTTAAATTGTGGGCACGCAAAGAAGCGGTGTTAAAAGCATGCGGACAGGGACTGCTGCTTCCTGCGGCCTGCGTTGATGTGTCATCTCCTGTCGACGGTCAGAGGACGTGGATCACACGAATCAGGGAGGCCTCACCCGAGAGTGAATACCGGTTGGCCGATGTAGCGACAGCGCCCGGTTATGCAGCCGCAGTGGCAGTGGCTGGCAGCCATAAGGTGACGTTAACGCATCAGTCTATGAGTTAACAAAGAAAAAAACAACACCATTTCACGTGGCTAGTTCTTGGACTTCACTATTAGTTATGTGCAAAAAGCCATTAAATATGGAGTTATTTTATCCACTTTTATTTACTAAAATACATTTTTATTTGTTCTTATCATCAAATAAGACATAACAATTCAATTATATTGTATAAAAAAGAATAAAAAGAAAGATTCGCCCAAAAGGCATGCAAAATGCATAGGGTTAACAAAAAGGACAATGCTCTATAATGAAACGGCTATCATTATTTATACTCATTTTATTCCTCACTGCATATGCCTTCAGCATATCCCGTGCGGGCATGTTCGAGGTGGAAAAGGATGGAATGATCCCAGATTCATCTCTGGATTTGACGATCGACTATTACGCAGCGATCAAACCGATTCCAACTCTGGGGGCGCTTCAGTTTCAAGACTGGCAAGATCTCGATGCTCGTGATTCATTTTCATTCGATCGGAATACCGGCGGCTTGCCCTCACCGCATATTTCGGATTCATTCGGCAGGGGGGTCGGCGCACTTTTCATTACCGGGGCTATTACCAGCGGACACAGCTCGGTACTCGATTCATCAACGATGCTTATGCTGGGCATAATATTGGTCAGTCTATCGGGGTATTTTGGCAGAAGGAAATTCAAACGATAACCGATGTTGCGGGCAAACTGCCATCGGCCCAAAGAATCAACCACAGAAAATCTCAGTTTGATCTTAACCCTCAGAAAGGATCGAGGATTATATACCTGCGATCCTTTTTTTATCCCAATCGTCGTATGAAACCAGTCGAGGCCGGCCGGTCCAACGGATTGGCAGTTAACGCATCCCCCATGCCGGAAGTGCGGTCCCACATCTATTTTGCCGGGATGATTCTGCTCGGAGTGTTGGTGTTTGTTTCACCGCTCGGCGCCGTGGGGAATCTTGTTTTCAAGAACGAAACGTATTCGCATATCTTTCTGATTCCTTTGGTCAGCCTGATCCTCATCGCGATTCATCGAAAGGACATTTTGGCCGGGGCGGTCGGAAAGCCTGTTTTGGGGTTTTCCATCTGTACCATGGCGATTATCCTCTATGCTGCCGCTGAGGCACTGCGAGCCCGTTTCTATGCTCCGGCACCTCAAGGCCAAGGTGAGCCGAACGATTATTTGAGCCTTTGTATGGCCGGCGTGGTCACCTGGGTCATCGGCAGTTTTCTCTCGGTCTATGGGCCACGGGCTTTCAGAAGGGGGCAGTTTGCCCTTCTGTTTTTAATTTTCGCAATTCCGATCCCGACATTTTTATTGAATGGTGTCGTCTCGTTATTACAGCATGCATCCGCCGAGGTCTCCAACCTTGTTTTCACGTTCAGCGGGGCCGCCTACCACCGCAACGGTCTGGTTTTTGAATTTTCCAACGTGGCGGTTCAAGTGGCCGAACAGTGCAGCGGGGTGCGTTCGAGCCTGGCCCTATTCATTCTGAGCACTGTAACCGGCTATTTGTTTTTGCGGACTGTATCCCGAAGGATCATTCTGGCGCTTGCCGTTTTCCCCATCACCGTGTTCAAGAACGCTCTGCGGATCGTCACGATCACGCTCCTGGCCAACCAGGTGGACGAGCGGTTTGTGACAGATCACTGGATCCACCGCGGCGGAGGGATTCCGTTTTTTGCGGTTGCGTTGATGTTGCTCATACCTCTTGTTTGGATGCTGCGAAAAAGCGAATGTTTGTTCCGGACACCGAGCGGTCGGCAATAGAGAAGGCATTCGGGTAATTGTAAAAAAGTCTAATCTCTTAATCGTGTTAATGGCATAAAGTTTGAATTGAAAAGGCCTGATAATAAGTTGCATCAGGTGGCGGGATCCGTTGGACACGGCAAAATGCTGCTTCCGGAGGTTATTGCATAATTAATGGGCGATGTCTGTTTGGATAGCAGTCCTGTCGGGGCGAGCCTGCCGAGGACCAACCGTGATAATGCCAAGCGTTGCAGGGGGCCGCGTGTCCTTTCCTACAAGCTCGCTCTCGTCGCCATCGATCTGGCCGCTGCATTGGGCACGGCCGCAGTCGGCCTCTGGACGGAACGGCAAGGGGCATACGCCGATTTGCATGGGCTTCAAGAAATCATATTTTTAAGTTTTTATTTGATACCGCTGGCTTTCTTTCCGAACTTCCGTCTTTACAGCTACCATTTGATTTTTTCCCCCAAGTACCACTTGCCCAATCTGGCCAAGGCCGGCGCCCTGGGGCTATTTGCCATCGGGGCGATTGGGTTGACCTACCGGTGGCAGGAATTCATGTCGCCCGATCTCTTTTTGCCGGTAGCAATCGGATTTACGTTGGCAGTACTCATGGCCAACCATATTCTGAGCAAGCCATATCGCGAACAAAGCATTACCGTGCTGTTAAAAGCCCTGGGCTTGGCGTTTTTTGCAGTCGGGCTGCTCGGGATCGTCGGCCCGCTCGACCAACCGATCCTCACCCTCCATTTTGATGAGCTCATCATCGGCGTACTGATGGCTGGCGTTGTTTTGACGTTAACTCGCTGGGTCATGGTGCATCTGGTCTTCAATATTTACTTCCGCCGGAATTTCCGTCGGCAGGTGCTGCTGATCGGGATGAATGAAGACGCAGAGCGCATAACGGATCTCATCATTCGCCGCAAGGCTCCTTTCTGGATTGCCGGAACCGTAAGCCCCCAGCCTCTTGACCGGCTGATGGCCGCGGTTCCTAAAAGCAATCTGGGACGGATTCAGGACTTGGAATCGATTCTCGGGGAATATTTCTTCCAGGAAGCGATCATCACGGACGAAACCATTGAAAAGGCCGAATTGATCGACCTGCTTGATTTTTTCACCACCAAGGGCATCAACGTCTGGTTTATACCGAAGCTGATGCCGATTATCGGGATAAAGCTTTACATCGACAACCTCTGCGGCATTCCCATGATTCGACTCAGCCGCCGATGGCACCAATGGGTTTTCGAAAAAGGTAAATATGCACTGGATGCAGTGGCGGCGCTGCTGGGTATTGCCGTGTTGCTGCCGGTTTTCGTATCCTTTGCACTGGCCATCAAACTGACGTCGCCAGGGCCGGTGTTCTACCGGGCCCAGGCGGTGGGCAAGGGCGGGCGGCCTTTCAGAATGTTCAAGTTCCGCTCAATGATCACCGGCGCCAGCAAAGACATCCACAAAGATTTTGTCACCCGAATGATCAGCGGTGAGATTACCCAGGATGGCTCCGGAAAGACGCTGAAAATCACCAACGATCCCCGTGTCACCTCGGTCGGCCGGCTTCTGCGCAAGACCAGTCTCGACGAGCTGCCCCAGCTGATCAACGTGCTCAAGGGCGACATGAGCTTGGTCGGCCCCCGGCCCTGTCTGCCCTATGAGTATGAAATTTACAAGGACTGGCATAAAAAGCGAACGGCGGTGCGGCCCGGGATCACAGGGCTGTGGCAGGTGGTCGGCCGCAGCGAGGTCGGCTTCGAAGATATGATCCTGCTCGATCTGTACTACATTTACAATCGAAGCATGGAGCTGGATTTCAATATCCTTTTTGAGACGGTCTTCGTGCTGCTCAAAAGGAAAGGAGCCTATTAAAAAATATTTTACATTCTGACGATGCCCTGATAATAGCTTGAGGAAATATAAAGGCGTAGAAGCGTTGAATGCTTGATAGCGCCACGATCAAATCGCCCGAACGGTTGCAAACAAACTGCAATTTAGGGAATGTCGATGCAAAAGAAGCAGCGTTCATGTTCAATTGGGTTGGTTGCCTTCTTTGCCGTAGCTTGGATGGTGTTCTTGGCAGGCTCGGTATTGGCGGCAGACGCCACGCTGGCATGGGATCCGAACAGCGAGGTCGATCTGGCCGGCTACGGCGTCTATTATCAAAAATTTCCTCCGGATGCGCAGTATGAATTGTTCGGCTATGTTGCGCTCGTCGAACTAGACGACTCCGACAACCCGGCCTTCATCGTTTCGGGGTTAGACGTGGGCAGCCAATATCAGTTTGCGGTTACGGCCTATGATTCCGCCGGCAATGAAAGTGCTTATTCGATTCCCGTTTGTGCCGAGATCGGCTCGGTGAATTCCGTCATTACCTGTCCCGCTGCAAGTCAAGGGGACAGTGGCGGCGGCGGCGGTGGCGGCGGCGGTGGGGGTGGATGTTTCATCAGCGCCCTATCCGGTGATCGTGTCGGTTTTTGGCCGCTGTGGCCCGGGTTCCTGCTGCTGGGTGTGCTTGTGTTTTTCATCGGGAGAAAACTTGGAGTGGACTAAAATCTAAGAAATGATTTGGAGGAAAATCCAAGCCGGCTGGGCGTGGTAGAGCCCATCCGGCTTATTTGTTTTTGCGCCAGCGATGGTGGGCGATGCCGAGTTTCCGGACGCGGTAGTTGAGGGCGCGGGGAGAGATGCTGAGCTGGCGGGCGGCGTCTTTCTGGATCCAAAGATTCTCCTCCAGGGCGCGCAGGATCATCTCCTTTTCCTGGATCGTCGTGAGCCTCAGCACGGCAGGCGGCGCATCCATTGGTTCGCCCGGTCGACGAATTTGCGGCAGCAGCACGCTCTCCGGCCGGATGCACGCGCCTTCCTCCATGAGGATCGCGCGTTCGATGACGTTGGAGAGCTGGCGGATGTTGCCCGGCCAGTCATAGTCATGCAGCCGCCGCAGAACCTCGGACGAGAACCCGTCTATCCTTTTTTTGAGGGAGCGGCCCAGCTTCGCGAGCAGGTAGTTCGCCAACGGTTCGATATCCGCCGCCCGTTCGCGCAGGGGGGGCAGGTGGATCCGCAGCACGTTGATCCGATAGTAGAGGTCTTCCCGGAAGTGGCCCTGGCTGACCAGGGTTTCGATGTCACGGTTCGTGGCGGCGATCACCCGGACATCGGTTTGAATGGTTTTGTTTCCGCCGAGCCGCTCGAAGGATTTGTCCTCCAGCACCCGCAACAGCTTGGACTGCAGGCCAAACGACAACTCGCAGAACTCGTCCAGGAATAACGTCCCGCCGTGGGCTTGCTCGAAACGTCCCACACGCGTCTTGTCGGCGCCGGTGAACGCGCCCCGCTCGTGCCCGAACAGCTCGCTTTCGAGCAGGGTTTCCGGGATGTTCGCGCAGTTCACCTTGATAAAAGGCTTGTGGCGGCGCGGGCTGTTGAAGTGGATGTTGCCGGACACGAAGCTTTTCCCCGTGCCCGTTTCCCCGGTCACCAGAATGGTGGATTCGGTTTGAGCCAGCCGCCGAATGCTCGCCACGGCCTGCTGCATGGCCGGGCTGGCGGAGATGATGCGGTCGGTATCGTAAATGACATCCTGTTCGCGGCGCAGATAATCGATCTCGTTCTTAAGGCTGCGGTTTTCCAGTACACGGTGCACGGCCAGCTTCAATTTATCGGCCACGAACGGCCGTGTCAGGAAATCGGCGGCGCCGGCTTTGACGGCATCGACGATCAGGTCGGGCTGTCCGCAGAGCGAGCTGACGATAACCGGTGTGGACGGGGCCAGCTGCTGAAGGGTCCGGATCGTTTCGGTCAGCGGTCCGCCGTTCTCACAGACATCGAAAAGAATCAGGGCCGCGGCCTCCTTCTGCAGGCGTTTGCGCGCGTCGGCGATCGTGGCTGCCAGGCTCAGATTGAAGTCCTGAGCGAGCGCATCCGCACAGGTGTGCACGTCGCTGCCGAG
>CAZEKN010000045.1:0-12416 GCA_964512755.1 uncultured Desulfatibacillum sp.
AGAAATATATTGAAGACGGACACTTGGGCGGTAAGGGCAGCGATGCCCATAAGGCGGCCGTCACCGGCGACACCGTCGGCGACCCGTACAAAGACACGGCCGGTCCCGCCGTCAACCCGATGATCAAGATCCTCAACGTCGTCGCGCTGCTGCTGGTTCCGTTCTTGCTTTAATCATCAGCGCTGCACGTCGTTTCGCGGTACCCGGGATTGGCGCCGAAAGGCGCCAATCCTTTTTTGTTGCTTCGGGACGACGAATATGGTAAAGAAAATCCGAATAATGGGGCCAGAAACGCCCTGTCGGTATCTCAACCTCAGGGAGATGGATGGTTAAATATGGCAGGGAAAATTACCAAAGCAAATGCGAGGCCGACCAGACCTAAAAGAAGCGGCTTCCGGGTCGGAGACCTTGCGGTGTATCCGGCCCACGGTGTTGGTCAAATCCAAGCCGTCGAAAGCCGGGTGGTCAACGGCGAGACGCACGATTTTTACATTTTAAAAGTCCTTGAAAACGGCATGGTCATCATGATCCCGACCAGAAACGTCGAGTCGGTCGGTTTGCGCTGCCTCATCGACGTAAAGGAGATTCCGAAAGTCTACGCGGTCATGAGGACCAAGCGGGAGATGCTGGCCGACAACCAGACATGGAATCGACGCTACCGCGAATACATGGAAAAGATCAAGACCGGTTCCCTGTTCGATGTGGCCGAGGTGTTCCGCGACCTGTTCCGCCTCAAGCTCACCAAAGATCTGTCTTTCGGCGAACGCAAGCTCTACGACACGGCGCAGGTCCTGCTGGTCAAGGAGCTTTCCAAGGCCAAGAAAACCGACGAGAAGACGATCATCTCGGAGATCGAATCTCTGTTTGCCCACGAAGCCGCCTGATCCGGCCGGCCTTGCCGTAATGGCCTGCCGTGATGATTTTGCCTTTCATGCGGATGCCGCCAGCAGCGGCACCCGCATCGATGTTTTTCTGGCGCAGCACCTTTCGGGCTGTTCGAGGTCGTTTGCCAGCCAGCTCATTGCAGATGAATGCGTCCAGGTCAACGGCCAGACCCAGAAACCCAGCTACCGCTTGAAGGCAGGGGACCTGGTGAGCGGGCACATCCCCGCCCCACAGCCTGCTGGCTATCTTCCCGAACCCATCCCCCTCCAGGTTCTCTACGAAGACCCGGATATCGTGGTGATCAACAAACCGCCGGGGCTGGTCGTACATCCGGCCCCGGGGCACCATTCCGGGACGCTGGTCAATGGCCTGCTATACCACTGCCCAGACCTGGGCGGGATCGGCGCCGAGTTGCGGCCGGGGATCGTCCATCGGCTGGATAAGGACACCTCCGGAACCCTGGTGGTGGCCAAGAACGCCGCCGCTCTTGAGCACCTTGCCAGTCAGTTCAAGAACCGCACGGTGGGAAAAGACTATCTTGCGCTGGTTCATGGCGCGATGGCAGCCGAGAGTGGTACGATTCGGCTGCCCATCGGCCGGCATCCGGTGGACCGCAAACGGATGTCCACCCACAGCCGCCGAGGCCGGGAGGCCGAAACCGGCTGGCGGGTGGTGCGGCGCCTGGCGGGGGCCACGCTGCTGGAACTGCGCCTGAAGACCGGCCGCACACACCAGATCCGGGTCCACTGCGCCGCCATCGGCCGTCCGATCATGGGCGATCCCGTCTACGGCCGGCGCAAGCCGGCCGGCGGATCTGCCGGAATGCAGACCATGCCTGGCTCCATTCGGCGGCAGATGCTGCACGCCTGGCGCCTGGAAATCAACCATCCGCGCACCGGCGCGCGCATGCGGTTCGAATCCCCTCTGCCGGAGGACATGCAGCGGCTCATCGCAGAACTGGAAATAGGAAGTCGGACAGGCGCTCTTTCTACACCCAGCCCTTGAACGCGAAGAAGCTCAGGGAGAGCATACCCGCGGTCACCAGGCCGATGGCCGTGTCCTGAAAGGGTTTGGGCGTGCGGGCCAGAAGGATGCGTTCGCGTACGCCGGCGAAAAGAATCAGGGCGAGGCCGAATCCGACCGGATAGGCGAATGAGGAAATGAGCATCTGAAAGAAGCTATATTCCTTACCGACATTGATGAGGCAGACCCCCAGCACGGCGCAGTTGGTGGTGATGAGCGGCAGGTAGATCCCCAGGCCGGTGTAAAGTCCCGGAATGCTCTTCTTCAGAAACATTTCCACGAACTGCACCAGGGCCGCGATGACCAGAATGAACGCGATGGTGCGCAGGTATTTCAGGTCGAAAGGAACCAGCACGTACTTTTCCGCTAGCCACGTGATGATGCCTGCCAGCACCAAGACGAACACTACGGCCATGGCCATTCCGGTTGCAGTTTCCATTTTCTTGGACGTCCCAAGAAAAGGACAGTTGCCCAGATACTGGATCAGCAGGATGTTGTTGATGAGAACGGCGCTGAAGGCTAGGACGGCGAGATCCCCGAACATGGCACGCTCCTTATTCTTATTTCTTGCCCAGGATGTTCATGATCCCCAACATGAGGCCCAAACACACAAACGCTCCGGGTGCTTCGACAAGGAATCTGAAAGGCTCAAAGGCGGCTCCGAAAAGGGCGACCGGTGTTTCATACAGGGTGATGGCACCGGTAGCGATGATTTCACGGAAAGCTGCCAGCGCCATCAGGGACAGCGTGTAGCCGAGCCCCATCCCAAGACCGTCCAAGGCTGAACGCACGATGTTGTTTTTGCTCGCGAAAGCCTCGGCCCGACCCATGGGAATACAGTTCACCACGATGAGCGGAATGTAAATTCCTAGTTTTAGAAAAAGTGCGTAGGTATACGCTTGCATCACCAATTCGACCACGGTGACGAAGGTCGCAATGACCACAATAAAGGCCACGATGCGCACTTTGGGTGGGATGATTTTTCGAATAGCAGAAATTAGAACATTGGAACCGGTCAGCACGAAGGTCACCGCGAGCCCCATCCCCACAGCGTTTTCAAATGCGTTGGTGATGGCAAGGATCGGGCAGAGCCCTAACACGAGCCGGAAGGGCGGGATCTCGGCCCACAAGCCCTTGGTGAACTCCTGGGTGATGGTTTTCGCCATACAGGCCTTCCTTATTTCTTGACGTCCTTCATTTTGTCCAGGATTTGAGGCTTCAGCTTCTCGTAGACGCCGAGGGCGTCGGTGACGGCATCGCACACGGCGCGCGAGGTGATGGTGGCGCCGCTGATGGCGTTTATCGAGCCACCGTCCTGGGTTACCTTAACCGGCCCGGATCCGGGCACTCCTTTGAACTGCGCAGCGAATTTCGGATCACTCTTGGATTTCGCGCCTAAACCCGGCGTTTCATTGTGCGTGGTGACGCCGACCCCCATGAGCTTGTCGGCCTTCACGTCAATGGCGACGATGAGGCCAATGTCTCCCTTGTAGCCCTTGCTCGAAGATGACTCCAGAGCCAGTCCCTTCACTTCGCCGTCGAAAACGGCGACAAAGAAGTTTCGCAGCGTATCCCCGTCCTTCAGCTGAAACCGGCTGGCGATGGGATCATTCGCAGCCCCTTCGAAGACCTTTCGCACGGCTGGTCCCTTAACGAATTCGAGCACTTGGTTGTCGATGCGCTCCTGGGTGCCCTCGCGGAGCGCTGCCAACAATCCTCCCGATGCCAGGCTGATGATGGTCAACACGACGATCATTTTGATCAGTTCACGCATGGCCTATCCAACCTTTCCGAGCGCTTGGGGTCTAATTTTATCGAGGAGGGGCTGAATAAGGTTGCCCACCAGCACAGCGAACACCAAACCTTCCGCAAATACGCCGATGTTGCGGATGAACACGGCGATGGCGCCCGCCACAGCTCCATAAATGAGCATTGGAATGAAATTCACCGGCGAGGACGCATCCTCCGTTGCCAGGAAAAAGGCTCCGAAAAAGGTGAATCCGGTCAACAGATGAAAGGCCGGCGAAGCGTAACGCAGCGGGTCCACCACGTGGAAGGCCGCAGCTGTAAGCGCCACACCGGCTAAGAAGGACACCGGGATTTCCCAGCGAATGACTCTTCTTAAAACCAGGTAGATGCCGCCTGCCAGCAGCGCTGCGTTGCATATGGTTCCGATTCCGCCGGTTTGACGACCCAAAAACAAATCGATAAGCGCCACGTCCCTTATCGCCTCGGTTCCGAACGCTTTGACGGCAGCCAGCGGGAAGAACGCAGGGAAATCGAAAACAGAGTTGACCAGAGCCGTGTCGAAATCCATCCGCTGCTTCCAGGCGAGCATCAGGATGGCAATCGCAACCGCTGCCGGGTTGAAGGGATTGGCGCCGATGCCGCCATAGATCTGGCGCGCCACCACGATGGCGAGAAAGGTTCCGGTGATGACCGCCCACCAGGGCAGGCTGGCCGGCAGCATCATGCCGAACAAGAGACCGATCACGGCGGCTGTCCCGTCGCCGACCGAAACCGGACGTTTGGCCACCCGGGTGAAAGCAAGCTCCCACAACACGGCCGAAGATACGGCCAGCGCCAATACGCCCAGGGCGCTGAATCCGAACCGGTAGACGCCGAAAAGGGCGGCGGGCAGCGCCGCGAGGATGATCTGCCGGCTGCGGTCCGTCACCCGGCTGCCGTTGTGCCAGAACGGCGCAAACGAGACGGCCAGCTTCGTTCGATCAGTCATTTACGGTCTCCATCGATCGCATGCGCACCAGTTCGTGCTTGGCGAGCATGATGTACTGCAGGATCGGAATTTTCGATACGCAGACATAGCTGCATAGCCCGCACTCGATACAGGAGTGCAGATCATAGGACTCCTCGGCGTCTTCGTATTTGCCGGCTTCGAGATATCGCACGAGCAGATTGATCTGCATGCGGGCCGGGCACGCCCGGACGCACTCACCGCAGTTGATGCAGGGGTAGTCCGAGGCGTGCGCTGCTGCCGTCGATTCCAGAACGAGCAGGGCGTCCGTGTCGGGCCGGACCGGGTGATCGAGTGAAAACACCGCGGTTCCCCGCATGGGGCCGCCGACCACGATGCGGTCTCCGTCGGCGATCGGCACGCCGAACCGTTTCAACACGTCCCCGATCGGTGTGCCGATTCGCGCCTCCGCCAACCGGATTCTTCTGTCTTTGGGGACAACGGTCATGGTCTTCACCAGCGGAACGCGGCCGGTGCTGAAAGCTGCGCCGATGGACGCCACCGCCTCGGCGCTCAGAAAGCAGAAACCCCTGTCGGCACAGGTTTGTCCTGCGGGAACGATCTGCCCAAAGACCCGTGCCATGACCAGCTCGGGCAGCGCGGCCGGATAGCGGTGGTCCACCTCCACCACCCGGCCGTCGATGGATCCGTGGCCCTGCAAGGCTTCGCGGCGCGTCAGGATGACCACATCCTCGATTCCGGTCAGTTGTTTCAATATTCGGATGCCGCTTTGGATATCCGCCAGTCGAGTGGCCAGCATATACTGACGGGTGATGACGAGAAGATCCTCATCGACGCAGGAAACCACGATGGTCTTGATCGGGCGCTCCGGGTCGGCCAGACGCCCGAGGTCGGGCTGTCCGGGAACAGACGATAGAAATATGCTTGCCAGTTCAAGGGACGGCGTCCGGCGGGCCGAATCGAATTCGCCATCAAAACGATCTTGCGCGTCCGCTGCAATCGCCATCGCCGTTTCACTCCGTCCGAAGCTGCCAGGGGCGGTGGACAGGGCGGCAATCTTGCCGGTGACCGGGGAGGTCACATAATCGGCGGTGCCGTAAAGAGAGAGCTTCTGGCCGGTCTGAACCGCATCGCCGAGTTTCAGCACCGGAACGGATTTGTCCTGGGCTGGGCGGCGATGAAGCAAGGTCATCGTCGGCGGCACCGGAACCCGCTCCGGCGGCTCCAACGCCCCGGGGAGCGGCGTGTGTTCCAGACGCGGGCTGCCAAAGCCCCAGAACGGCTTTTTCGTCATCATCGTTGTTCAGTCCCTTCGCAAGCGCAGGCTCACTGCATCACATGGCATTGAGCGCATTCCATTGGCCCTCCGCCATACTCGCGGTGGCAGCCGATGCATTGTTGATGGATGGCATCCGAGCGTTTGGGGACATCCTCGTCGCCTTCCTCCAGCTGGTGGCATTCCGTGCACGAGCCGGCCTGCGAATACTCGTCGGGAGACAAGGTGTGATGGCACTCTCCGCAGGACAAGCCGTAGCCCGATTCGGTCAGATGTCGGTGGTGGTCAAAGATGACTTTGCCCGCCACGGTCTGGAACGCTATGCGGATCGGCCGGTCGGGAGACTTGGACGGTGATGCGGCATAGCTCACCACGGCGATCACCAGTAGACCGATCGTCCATCCGTACACGCTCTTTAATTCGCTCCGCGAGAACATCATGGTTGAAGCCCTCAACAGCATGGAAGTAACGCCGGGCGGCGGCCTGGCCCGTGGTTCCGGGCGGCTTTTTGCACCGCCCGGTTCCTAATGCATCATTCAGGCTGTGCCCGGCGGATTTTCGAGACCGGCGGCCTCGCTGGGGCAGGCGGCATCCGGATTGTAACAGGTCAGGCAGCAGTAGAGGCAGCGGTCGCTTTCACGCCGTGCGGCCTCTTCGGTCAACACCTGGTCGACCTCATCAAAGGATCGGATCCGTTCGACGGCCGGCAGTTCCACCATCTTTGCGCGCGGCCGGGGGACGATCCCGGGAACGCGGTCGAAAATAGTTTCGGTCAGGAGGTTCTTGCGCAGCTCATTGGGTTCGGCCGCCACCGGGCGGCCGGTGACGAACTGGTGGATCGACCGTGCGGCCCGCCGCCCCCCGCCGATGGCCTCCACGACCAAGGAGGGCCCCGTGGCGACATCCCCGGCAACGAACAGGAAGGGAATGTTGGTTTGCAAGGTGGCCGGATCGGACTCGATGGTGCTCCAGCGGGTCGTCTTCAGTTCGGCGCTGGCCGCAAATGAAACATCCGGGGCCTGGCCGATGGCCGAGATCACCATGTCCACCGGAAGGAGGGTTTCGGAGCCCTTCACCGGGACCGGCCGGCGTCGGCCGCTGGCGTCGGGTTCGCCCAGCTCCATGCGAAGGACTTCCAGATGCGTCACGTTGCCGCGATCGTCTCCGATCACCCGCACCGGGGCGACCAGAAACATCAGCTCCACGCCCTCGTGTTCGGCCGCTTCGACTTCGACTTCGTTGGCGGGCATCTCCTTGCGCGTCCGGCGGTATGCCAAATAGACCTTGCGGGTCCCCATCCGCAGCAGGTTGCGGGTGCAGTCGATGGCGGTGTTGCCGCCGCCGATGACGGCGGCAACCGGTTTGATGTCGAGCGGTTCCCCGGATGCCAGTCGGGCCAGGAAGTCGATGCCGGTATAGCAGCCCTGCAGCTCCTCGCCGGGGACGGCGAGCCTGCTGTCTTTCCAGGCTCCGATTCCCATGAAAACCGCATCGTAGCCGTCCGCACGGAGGCTCTCCAGTTGGATGTCCGTGCCGAAACGAACCCCGGCGCGCACCTCGACGCCCAAATTAAGGATGCTTTCGATCTCCCAATCGAGCACCTGCTTGGGCAGGCGGTATTCCGGGATCCCGTAACGGAGCATGCCGCCGAGTTTGGGCATGGCTTCGAAGATGGTGACGCTGTGGCCCAGTCGTCGCAGGAAATACGCGCAGGTAAGGCCGGCCGGTCCGCCGCCGACCACGGCGATGCGCTTGCCCGTGTCGGGCGCCACCCGGATGGGCAGCCGCCGGCCCGATGTCATCTCGAAGTCGGCGGCGAAGCGTTTGAGCTGGTTGATCGATACCGGCTCGTCGGCGACGCCGCGCCGGCAATTCAGCTCGCAGGGGTGCGGGCAGACGCGGCCACAGGCAAGCAGCAGCGGGTTGCGTTCGCGGATGGTGTTGACCGCGCCGGCGTAGTCGCCGGTGCGGATCTGATGAATATAGAGCGGAATGTCGATCTCAGCCGGACACGTCTGACGGCATGGCGCCAGACAGTCTCCAGCCTGGTTGAAGTGCAGCAAACGTTCGGAGGGCGTGCTGATTTTGAGCAGGTTCTTGGGGCATGCCCGGGCGCAGGCTCCGCAGCCCACGCACTTTTCCTCATCCACGACCGGGAACCCGTCCGGCCCCATGGCAATGGCGTCGAACAGGCAGGACCGGATGCAATCGCCATGGCCGATGCAGCCGACCTCGCAGGTGCGCTTGCCCCCGAACAGCACGGCTTCCGCCTGGCAGGTGGGCACGCCGATATAGAAGAATTTGTTTTCGGCGCGGTCGCCGCCGGTGCACGGGTTGAAGGATTTCAGCGGTTCCACCGAACCGACCTCCAATCCCATGACCGCGGCCGCATTCTGCGCGGATTCCATGCCGCCGACGACACACGCATTGGGCTTGGCCTTGCCGCTCACCACCGCTGCCGCGGCCGCCGAACAGCCGGCAAATCCGCACCCGCCGCAGTTGGCCCCCGCGAAACATGCTTCCACCTGAGCGATGCGTGGATCCTCGTAAACATAGAAGATGCGGGCTGCAATGCTCAGCACGATACCGCAGGCCGCCCCCAGTGCCGTCATGAAAAGAATGCCTTCCAGCATGTCCTTTAGATCTCCCGGTTTCAGACCGCTTTATCGCGCAATCGCCATGCGGCCACGTCCGGCCTTCGAGCGATGCTCAACTGTATGACGGGGTCATTCCATAGCAGGTCGTTTTCCGGATTGCAAGGCCTTATGTGCCGGCGCCGGTCTCACCGCAGGCGCCGCACAAACGGCAGGATTCCACCCGGCAGACGACCCCCGGGCGGCCTTCCAGTGCTCGGCGGTAGTCCTTGAGAAGATAGGATTTGGAGATGCGATGATCGATGAAATCCCAGGGCAGGATCTCTTCCGACTCCCGCTCCCGGAGCACGTAGAAATCCGGGTTGAGCGGCCCGGTTTTGAGCGCATGGGCCCAGTTGCCGCCGGCAGCGTCCGCCCGCACCAGCAGGTCGGCAACCCGCCGGTCCCCGCGGGCCAGCAGGGCTTGGATGTAAGCCCAACGCGGCAGATCGGAGTGAACCCGGACGTTGGGCACGCGCTTCAGGCCGGCTTGGATGCGTTTGATGCGGGCCTTGAGTTCGGCCGTCGGGGCCATGGCCGCCCACTGAAAGGGGGTGAACGGCTTCGGGACAAAGGAGCTGACGCTGACCGTAAGGGTGCCGATGGCACCGCGGGTTCGGCTGGATTTCAGGAACGCGTGCTTGATGTGCTTGACCAGAACCACGATGGCATCGACATCCGCATTCGTTTCGGTCGGCAGCCCCACCATGAAGTACAGCTTCAGGTTCGGAATGCCCTGAGCAACGAGGGCCGTCGCCGCATTCAGCACGTCTTCTTCTTGAATTCCTTTATTGATGACGCGGCGCAAGCGCTCCGAGCCGGCCTCCGGAGCGATCGTGGCGGTTTTGACCCGGCTGCGGCTCAGCGCGTCCAGGAGCTCCGGGCTGAGCGCATCCGCCCGCAGCGAACTGAACGAGAGCGTGACATCCGGGCCGGAAAACCGCCTGCAGAGCGAGGCGATTCCGGGCAGGTCGGAGACCGCCGCGCCCACGAGGCCGATGTGGTCGCTGCGGGCCAGGCCCTGTTCGATGGTTTGCGCCAGAGCCGCCTCCGTGCGGAAGCGCGGCGGCCGGTAGACGAACCCCGCGCTGCAGAAGCGGCAGCCATGCGGGCAGCCTCGCCCGACTTCGACGAGAAGGGAACCGCCCAAGGCGGTGTGGGGGGTGAGCACCGTGCTGCACGTGGCCGTCGCCGATAGGTCGTGGACGTAGGGCCGCACGATCCGGGACGGGACATCCTCGGTCGGGATCCAGGCGCTCAGGGTTCCGTCGGCGGCGTAGTGCGCGGCGTAGAAGCGCGGCACGTAGGCGCCGGCGACCGACCGGGCGATCGTTTTCAACATCGCGCGGCGCTCGACGCCCGGTTGGAACACCTGCAGGAATTGAGGCAGAATCGCTTCGGCCTCTCCGATCAGAAAGCCGTCGACAAATGCGGCGATGGGCTCGGGGTTCATAAAGCAGGCAACCCCCCCGGCCATCACCAGGGGGTGGCGCTCGTCTCGGTCGGCGGCTTGCAGCGGCATTCCGGCCAGCTTCAGGAGCGTCAACAAATGGGAATAGTCGCTTTCAAACGAAATGGAGAAGGCGATCAGGTCGACGGCGGCAACCGGCAGCCCGGACTCAAACGTGGCCAGGCGTCCGACCGCGAGCTCGTCGTTTTCAGGCAGGAAAACCCGTTCACAGACTACGTCCTCATAGCGGTTGAGAAGCCCATAGACAGCGTGCAGCCCCAGGTTCGCCATGCCCACGGAATAGCGGTTGGGATAGGCCAATGCGATGCGGGTTTTCCCGCGTGCGTGCTTGCGGACCGCTCCGTCTTCGGCGGCCGCATACCGCTTCCATGCGTCGTCTGGTCTCACGGGTTCCCGTCCGGTAGTTTTGTCATATCCGGCGAGGAGCCGGCCCATCCATCATAAAACCGCCCAAGCCCCTTGGCAACCGGACCGGATCGGGTGCTATGCCCGCAAAGGCCTCAGTCCGCCTTGCGCCGCAGAAAGGTCGGGACATCGAGATCGGTGTCGTCCAGCGCCAGACGTCCCACCCCTCGGTAAAGCGCTCCGGAGGACTCGCCGACCGCCCGGCGGTGACGGATAAACGTCGGCTCATCCAAATCGACGATGTCCGGGCGCTCCGCGTCGGCCGGGGTGACGTCGCGGACTTTTCCGCGCAGCGGCTGAACGACCTTCTTCTCTTTTTCGGCGTCCTTTTCGCCGGGCCGCAACACGTCGGCTTCGGCACCGATGCCGGTGGCAATGACCGTCACCCGCATTTCGTCGCCGAGGCTTTCGTCTACAGACGTTCCCCAGAAAATTTCGGCGTCGTCACCGACTTCCTTGTGGATGCGTTCGGACGCTTCGGCCACCTCTTCGAATTCCATGCTGCTCGATGCCGTGATGTTCATGAGCACGCCTTTGGCGCCGGCGATGGAAAGGTCTTCCAGAAGGGGGTGCGAGATGGCGCGCTCAGCCGCCTCGATCGCGCGGTTTTCGCCCGCCGAGATGCCGATCCCCATCAAGGCCATACCGGCCTTGGACATGGTGGTGCGGACGTCGGCGAAATCGAGGTTCACCAGGCCCGGCATCACGATCAAATCCGTGATGCCCTTGACGGCATGCAGCAGGATCTCATCGGCCTTCATGAACATTTCCATGAGGGTCGCCTTCTTGGAGGCCAGCGCCCGCAGGCGGTCGTTGGGGATGGTGATCGCGGTGTCGACCACCTTCTTGAGCTCCTCAAGGCCCTGTTCGGCGATCAGCGCCCGTTTTTTCCCCTCGAAAGAGAAGGGCCGTGTCACCACGGCGACGGTCAGCGCCCCCATCTCGCGGCAGATCTCGGCGATGACCGGCGTGGCGCCGGTTCCGGTCCCGCCCCCCAGCCCACCCGTGATGAAGACCATGTGGCTGTCCTTCAGGGCGTTGCGGATGTCCTCGACGGTTTCAAGCGCCGCATCTCGGCCGATCTGGGGGTTGGCGCCGGCGCCCAGCCCCTCGGTGATGCTGTTGCCCAGCTGAATGCGGACATCCGCCCGGGAGATTTCCAACGCCTGGGCGTCGGTGTTGGCGGCGATGAACTTGACACCCTGCAGGCCGGAGTGGATCATGTTGTTGATGGCGTTGCCGCCGGCGCCGCCGACTCCGATCACCTTGATTCTTGCCGATTTCTCATTGTCTACATACGTGAACATGCTTTGCCCTCCTGACGGATTAAAAATTAGTGTTAAGTGTTAAGAGGTCGCCTTGGGTCCTGACACTGAAATCCGTTGAGATTCGCTTTTTGTTCTTCTCTTTTGCTTAAAACTTAAAACGCAAAACTTAAAACGGACGGCGTCGTCAGACGACGTCCTTAAACCAGCGCCGCATGCGGGTCATCAGGCGATTGAAAATGTTGCGGTCGCGGATCCGGAATTTCTTCTTTTCTGTTTGCTGGTGGCGCGCACCGTACAGGACCAGACCCACGCCGGTGGCGTACATGGGGTTGTTGACCACATCCACGAGTCCCTTGATTCCCTGCGGGGTGCCGATTCGTGCCGGTTGGTTGAAGACCGATTCGGCGATCTCGGTGGCCCCCTCGAGCAACGCCGTCCCTCCGGTCAGGACGATGCCGGACGGAATGTGATTTTCCATGGCGGCCCGGTAGATTTCGCGATTGACCAACGCGAAGATTTCCTCCATCCGCGGTTCCAGGATTTCTCCCAGAATCTGACGCGGGAGCTTGCGCGGCTCGCGGCCGCTCACCCCCGGCACCTCGATCATCTCGTCGGCCTGGATGTTGCGGGCGACGGCGTGTCCGAATTTTTTCTTGAGTTTTTCGGCTTCGGGATGGGGGCAGCGCAGGCCGATGGCGATATCATTGGTGAGGTTGTCTCCGCCGAGGGCGAGCACGAA
>CAZEKN010000046.1:0-12338 GCA_964512755.1 uncultured Desulfatibacillum sp.
GATCGATCCGCCTGCGGAGGCCCGCAGCGACTGGTGGATCATGACCGAGTTGGGCAGGCGCCTGGACCCACCAGTGCTCCTGCCGACTGCGGACGAGTGCCTGCGGGTCGCTCTGGCCTCGCCGCATCTCGACACTTCGCTGGAAGACTTGAAAGCGAGAGGATTTGTTCGTTCCAAGCGGCCGCGGATCGCCTATCAAGGCCTGCGATTCGATCACGGCGACGGAAACTACCGCTTCCCCGGGCAGCTGCATGACGAGGCTCCGGCGCCAGAGGGCTATCCGCTGCGTCTTCTCACGCTGATCCGCCGATGGGCCATTCATTCACAGATCCTGCCGGAGGATCAGCGGTCGGCTCCCGCCGTCTGGATATCTCCCGATTGTCCCATGCGGGCTGCGATCGGCGCTTCAGCGTCTGCGGATTTGGTTTCACCCTCGGGGCGACTGCCGGTGAATGTCCGGCTGATGCCGGGTTTGCATGCGGGCACGGTCGTCTACCGCCGTGGGGACTGGATGAGCCGTGGCGGCGGGGCCAACCAGCTGATTGCCGCCGGGCTGACGGACCTCGGCGGCGGCGCGCCGTTCTACGACCAATACGTCCGGCTGGAAAAGCGCACCCGCTGAGGCTGGGGCGATTTACCGATATGCCCAGGAGGATCAACGCTTAACCCATGAATCATCACGCGTTGGCAGAATTGCAGGCGGCTTGCCGGGGCTGGTCGTCCGCCATCAGGAGCATCGCCGACGGCGAGGGCCGGATGGCTTTTTTTCGCATCGAGTTGCCGAAGCTGCTCTCCCGCCAGGAGTTGTTCGAGGGCATGTTGAAGGGGGTCCTCACCGGCCAATCTTACCCCAATCTGCGCGAGGAGACCCTGTTTGATAATGAACTGGTCCTCTACCGCGATGCCGGCCGCATGTATTCGCTGCGGCTTTACATTTTCGGCCCGGGCGAGCACACCTTCGTGCATGATCACGTTTCATGGGGCGTTTCCGCTTCGGCCTTTGGGCCGATTGAAGTCGTCCGCTATCGAAGCGAAGATAACGGCGTCGCGTCACAGCAGGCGTACCTGCGAATGTCCGGGATCTCGGTGCTGAGGCCGGGGGAAACCGAAACGACATTGCCCCTCGACCGGGGCATCCACCGCACCGGCAACCCGGATGGTGAAACCAGCCTGATGGTCAGCGTTTACGGCTCTCCGTTGCGGCGGCCGTTCATTCAGCGCTACAATCTCGAAAACGGCCGGGTGGATCGGGTCTATCCAGCGCGTTTGAAAAAGCGGATGCTCGTGGAGCAGGCGGTGAAGATGATGGCCGCCATCCCGCCGCCGAATTGAAAAACATCGAGCGGGTGTTATCTTTCCCCTCACGCCGCTTCGTGAAGCGTTGGCCGGAGGCGAAGCTGCTTTCCGTCGCCAGCCCGATCGGGGAAAGGACTCACATGGTTGGAAGGAGAACCGCACATGCCGGAAATGAAAAAATGTGATGTCGTCATTCTGGGAACCGGACCGGCCGGGCTGCAGGCAGCGATTCATGCAGCGCGCAGGAAGGTCAGCGTGCTCGTCCTCGGCAAAGAGAGCAAGAGCAGCATTTTCCACCACCACGTCGAAAACTATTGCTGCGTGTTCAACACAACCGGCGAGGACATCATCACGACCGGGCGGCAGCAGGCCGCCTCCTTCGGAGCCGAATTCCTGGAGGAGGATGTTCTGTCCATTACGATGGATGAGGGCCGCTTCAAGATCACGCTGGAAAGCGGAATCATCGTCGGTGCCGGCGCCGTGATTATCGCCACAGGGACGGCGCGCAAGCGGCTGGGGGCGCCGGGCGAGAAGGAGCTGCTCGGCCGGGGGGTCAGCTACTGTGTCGAGTGTGACTGCAACTTTTACAAGGGAGCCGAGGTGGCGGTGATCGGCAACGGCAGCGCAGCGGCCAGCGGCGCCCTGTCGATGCTCGCTTATGCTCGGACGGTGCATTTGGTCTGCGAGGCGCTGGATATCAGTCCCGCCCTCGCCGCCGCCGTGCGCCAGAGCGCCATCGTGCTTCATGAGCGGCGGAAGGTCAAAGAGATCATCGGTAAGGACGAGGTCGAGGGGGTCGTCATGGACGACGGCTCGCGGTTGATGGTTCAAGGCGTTTTCATCGAATTGGGTGCTAAAGGCGTCATGGAGCTGGCCGCGTTGCTGGGGGTCCAGCTGGATGACGAGATGAAGCACATCCAAACCAATAAGAAAATGGAGACCAGTGTGCCCGGGCTATATGCAGCCGGCGATATCACCGGCCCTCCCTGGCAGGTGGCCAAAGCCGTGGGAGAAGGTTGCGTGGCCGGACTGGAGGCCGCCGGTTACGCGAAAAGAGCTGCCAAGCCTTCGGCGCCGTAAACGCGGTCAAGAAAATGACACTTTCCCCTTGATCATGGCCGGGGGGTTGCCGATCGGATTAAGCGTTCTCGATCTAACTTTCTTGAATCACTTTTAATTTTTGAGGTCTTATGGCTCTATAAAAATGGCATGTTTTATGCTGCAATCGGGCTGGGTAAACCTTTTTCCCCGCGCAGAACGCTGAACCTCGGATCTGACCTTGAACAGAAGATCATGGGAACAAGGGTCCGCAATGAGAACCCCGGCTGGTGCAAGCGATCCTCATTTGAGAAACGAGCCGCCCTCGGCCGTTCCTTCCGATCATACGCTCCTCCCATCCGATGAACACCGCTCGAAACAGTATGAGCAACTATCGCATGTCTTGCTGAACACAACCCCGAATGCGGCGTTCCTGATTGACGTTCAGGGGCGGATTCTGTCCGTCAACCAGGAAGCCGCCGTGTTGACCGGGGTGCCGATCGAACACCTGCCGGGCCGGTTATTCATCGAATGCCTGCCGCCGGATTCAGCCGAAGTTTGGAAGCAGAAGAACCTTGAAGCGATGCGCACCGGGAAGCCGGTTTGCTTTGAGAACGAAGCCGGCGGCAGGGTCTTCTCGAACTCCGTTCACCCCGTCTGCGGCGGCAAGGGTCACGTCGTTCAGCTCGTTGCCTACAGCAAAGACATCTCCGAGGAGAAGCAATCCGAGGAGGAGCGCCGGAAGCTGACCGTCCAGCTGCAGCAGGCGCAAAAAATGGAAGCCATCGGAACGCTGGCCGGCGGGATTGCACACGATTTCAACAACCTGTTGATGGCGATTCAGGGCAATGTTTCTCTGATCCTCTTTGATATGGAAGCGGCCCATCCGCATCACCGCATTCTGGTCAATATCGAAAACCTCATCCGCAGCGGCGCGGATCTGACCTCGAAACTGCTGGGCTATGCGCGCAGAGGCAAGTACGAATCACGGCCGATGGCGATGAACGAGCTGGTGCGGGAGACCTCGGAAACGTTCGGCCGGATGCGCAAGGACATTACCATCCACCAGGAGCTGTTCGAAGGTCTCCAGAGCATCATCGCGGATCGGGGCCAGCTCGAACAGGTTCTGCTGAATCTGTTCGTGAATGCCGCCGACGCCATGCCGGCCGGTGGCAAGCTCATCCTGAAGACCCGCAACGTGACGCACCGGGAAATTCCCTCCAGGGGATACAGCATTAAACCGGGGCCGTATGTGTCGCTGACCGTGACGGATACCGGCGTCGGAATGGCGCCCGAGACGATCGCCCGCATTTTCGATCCCTTCTTTACAACCAAGAAGATGGGCAGGGGCACCGGTTTAGGCTTGGCATCGGCTTACGGAATCGTCAAAAGCCACAACGGCTATATCGAAGTGGAATCGGAAACCGGAAAGGGCTCCACTTTTTCGGTATTCCTGCCGGCGACGGATCAACGCACGTGCGATGACGCCGCACCGAGCGGGAAGCCGGCGGCCGGAAGCGGGACGATTCTGCTCGTGGATGACGAACAGGCGGTATTGGACGTCACGGCCAAAATGATCGAACGGCTCGGATACACGGTGACTCAAGCCTTCAGCGGGCGCGAAGCCATCGACCGCTTCCGGGAGGCCCCAGAGGTCTTCAGCCTGGTCATTCTGGACATGATCATGCCGGAAATGGGCGGCGGCGAAGTGTTCGATCAACTCAAGCGCATCCACCCCCGCGTGAAAGTACTGCTCGCCAGTGGCTACAGCATGCAGGGTCAGGCCCGGGAAATCATGAACCGCGGCTGCATTGGTTTCATCCAGAAACCCTTCACGCTTCAGGACCTGTCGATCCGGCTTCAAGCCATTTTAAACCCCGGGGCGTGAGTTCGAATGGCCGAATGAGGCCGGCGGTACGGAAGGAGCGTCCGAGTTTTCCATCATCCCGATCCGGCTCCGAAATCCTGCTGCCGGAAAAAGCCCGCCGATTGCCTCCATCCGCGCTTTCAGGTTGTATTTCCGCAACGGTAAACCTATTATAAACCATCTCATCCTTTCAATGCGCATCGTTCCGTCTTCATCTGCGGTCGACGCCTCGAATGAACGTGGATATCTGGGAAACACTTGCGAAGCTGGTTCTGCTCCTGGCGGTGGCCTTTGTGCTCGGCGCAACCGCACAGCGGCTGAAGCAGAGCGCCATCATCGGCTATCTTCTCGCCGGGACCATTCTCGGACCGACTCTTTTTGACCGCCAGGCGCTTTCGCATTGGGGTGAGCTGGGAGTCGCCCTGCTCCTGTTTTCCATCGGTCTGGAGTTTTCCTTCGGGCGGCTTAAGCGCATGGGCGCTCTCGCCCTGTTGGGTGGAATCCTTCAGGTCACCACCACGCTGGCGCTCTTCGCACTGATTTTTTCTTTTAAGCATGCCATTGGGCCGGCCGTGGCATTGGGGGAGATGCTGGCGGTCAGTTCCACGGCGATCGTTCTCAGGATGCTGATGGACCGGGCCGAAATGGATTCTGTTTCCGGAAGAGCGGCAATGGGCATCCTCCTTCTGCAGGACATCGCCGTCGTGCCTCTGGTGCTTTCCCTGACCGTCATGAGCCACGGGGGCACCACCGGGGAGATCGCCCTCAAGATCGGCCAAACCGTCGCTGCCGCCGGCGGCCTCGTGGCCGTGTTCTACGGGCTTTTCTATCACCTCATCCCGCGGCTTCTGATGCGTAGGGGAATTTTCGCCGACCGTGAACTGGTGGTGTTGCTGGCCATCGTTTTGGCTTTCGGATCGGCCTGGGCGGCCCATTCCTTGGGGCTTTCACCGGCGTTGGGGTCGTTCCTGGCCGGCATGCTGCTCGCCGAATCACCGTTCGCTTCCCAAATTCGATCGGATGTCGGTTCCCTGAGAACGCTTTTCGTGACGCTGTTCTTCACATCCGTCGGAATGCTGGCAGACCCGGCATGGTTCCTGAGCAACTGGATCGAGGTGATCGCATGGCTGGTTGTGGTCTTTTTAGGCAAGACCCTGATCATCTTCGGAATCGGATTAATTTTTAAGATGAGTCCAGTCTATGCCCTGGCGACCGGAATCACGCTCGCCCAGATCGGCGAATTTTCGTTTGTATTGGCGAGCGAAGCCAAGAGCGGCGGGTTAATCGACGAACAAGTCTTCTCCCTGGCTGTGTCCGTAACGATCCTGTCCATGTTTTTAGCCCCTTACATGGTGACCTTTGCGCGCCCGGCCGCCCGGAGGATCGTCGGCCTGTTTGCACCGGGGGTGCGGCGCCGCTCGGGTTCGTCGGATGAGCATGAACTTGGACAACAGGGAGGCGTTTACATCGTCGGCTTCGGGCCGGCCGGCCGCAAGGTCGCACGGGCGCTTTTGGAACTGGGTATCCAGCCGCACGTGATCGAACTGAACCCCCGTTCGATTCATGCCGCTTTGCGGATGGGCCTAAAGGCTCATTTAGGAGATGCCTCGCATGCGGATATCATCACCCATGCCGGCATCCAGGGGGCTTGCGTCATCGTGGTGACCGTGCCGGACCCTCGCACGGCCAAGCGTGTTCTTCAGAACATCCACGCGTTGTCCCCGAGCTCCAGCGTGATCGTCCGGAGCCGCTACCACATCGCAACGCCGGAGTTATGGGAGCTGGGGGCTGCTTTTGCCGTGGACGAGGAAAACGTGGTCGGACGGGAGCTTGCCCGGCAGGTGGTTCAATTCTTGAGGGACGCCGATCCGGCGGCAACGACCTGCGTGCTGCCGCCGGATGAGTCCGCCTGATCCTACCGGCTGGAATCGTTCTTGGGCTTCTGGCGTCTTGAAAAAATGAAAGATCGCGCGAAAGGTTTTTTTCCGACGAGCCATAGAAAAACGGTCATGCAGCAGAGAGCGACCAGAACATCCATTCCGAGATAAAACCTATCGACGTAGGCTGCCGTTGACTCGATAAAGCACCCGCCGCCGCCTCCCCCGCCGCCACTGCTGCTGCCGCTGCTAGTGCCGCTGCCAACCGATCCGCTTGCGTCACCGCCGCCGGTGTCGGAACTGACGCAAGGTGTAATGACGTCCCCGTCGACATCCGCACAAACCGAACCGGAAAAATCGCTTTCGTTGCCGGCTGTATCGTAGGCCGTAACGGCGAAATAATAGCGGGCTCCCGTTTCGAGCCCCGTGACCGTGAAGGTGGGATTGTCGGAATCGCTGAGCTCACTCAGGGCGACATAACCGAAAAGGCTGTAAGGAGGGCCGGGGTCATCCTGGCTGAAGTAGACGCCGTACCCTTCCACGTCGCTTTCGGTGTTCGGGTTCCATGCCAGGGTCGCCTCCGCGGCAAAGGCCGAGGAGGTGAAAATCGCTAAAAGCGAGAAAAACAAACCGGTCGAGAAAGCTCTCCTAACGGCCTTCAGCTTATTGTTTCGCAGTCTTTTTTTGAGTTTGTTGACAGCAGTGAAGGAATTGGAATGCAAAAACGACGACGCCAATCGGTGGAAAGACATAGTTTTAGCCTCCGGAATCGAAAGTGTGGAGGAAATACCTCCGTTCGATTCCGAAGGTTTCTCCCCTCGATGCCTACGAGGTTAGCTGAAGGGCTAGGGCCGAAGAGGTTACCCTTCGTCGAGTGACGATTAGCCCCATTGGATTGGGTCCCCCGTTCTCGGTATCTTACCGAGATTAGGCTTGTTGATCAGATTATTCTATTCATCAGGTTATGTCAAGCCGTCGCAAACAATCGGGCAGGATTTTCCTGGTTTAAGGGCTTCCTGCGGACATGCACGCATTTTAAGCGGCAGGTTTTCTTGTCAGGAAAGACCATCATATCATCATACTATAGCAATCAGCGCCCTGAGGTGAACGCCGGCTTTGATGATCATTGGAGCACCACGTCGGAACTTGTCGTTGCCCTGAGATAAATTATGATGTAATTTTAAAAAATAGGCACGCTGGTCTCAATGGCCTGCGTATGCCCGAAGTTTTCTTTGAGTGTTTATCTTCCGTATGACGAAAGGAGGGAGTATGGCTGCCAAGAAGATTCTCATGTTGGTGGGAGACTTCGTCGAAGACTACGAGGTAATGGTCCCGTTCCAGGCCCTGCTGGCCGTGGGCCACCTGGTCCATGCCGTGTGCCCGGGCAAGAGATCCGGAGAAATCGTACGCACGGCGATCCACGATTTCGAGGGCGACCAGACCTACAGCGAAAAACGCGGGCATAACTTCACCCTCAACGCCAGCTTCGACGATGTCCAGGCGGAAGGCTACGATGCCCTTGTGATTCCAGGAGGGCGGGCACCCGAATACATCCGTTTGAATCCAAAGGTCGTTGAAATCGTCCGGCATTTTGCCGGTTCCGGAAAACCGATTGCCGCCATTTGCCACGGGGCTCAGGTACTGGCGGCCGCCGGGGTGTTGAAAGACAAGAAGTGCTCGTGCTACCCGGCCGTGGGACCGGATGTGCAGTTGTCCGGCGGGCAGTACGTTGACATCGCGGTAGACCAGGCCTTTCGGGAGGGCAATCTGGTGACCGCGCCCGCCTGGCCGGCGCATCCCCAGTGGATCGCGCTTTTTCTGGAAGCGCTCGGCACGAAGATAACCTTGTAGCCGTGTTTTCCCGCCGCGCTGGCCTATGGGCAGAAACTATCCGCACCAAAATACCATCAGCCAGAAAAGCAGAGCCAAATGGAATCCTCCATCTACCAGCCGGTCGCCAGTCTGATCCTCCGCCGCCAGCCCTGCGTGGCGCTCACCGGTGCCGGCATCAGCGCGGAAAGCGGGATTCCGACCTTCCGTTCAAAGGGCGGGCTCTGGGAGAAGTTCGATCCGACCGTCTATGCTTCCATCGAGGTTTTTCGCCGGGATCCCTCCAAGTATTGGAGCATCCGCGGCGAGTTCATTCGAAACTACGACGCCTATCAGCCGAATTCCGGCCACCGGGCGCTGGCGGAGCTGGAGAGCATGGGGCTTCTGCGCCATGTGATCACGCAGAACATTGACGGCCTGCACCGCAAGGCCGGCAGTCGAAATGTGACCGAGATTCACGGCAGCCTGCGGGAAATCCTCTGCGTCAGCTGCGGCAGGGACTATCGGGCCCCCCGCATCCCCGAAGGCATGCCGCCGCGCTGCGAATGCGGCGGCGTGCTCAAGCCCAATACCGTGCTATTCGGCGAATCCCTTCCGGCTCAGGCGTTGGAGACCGCCTGGCGGGAGGCTGGCGGCAGTGGGGTCATGCTGGTGATCGGCACATCGGCGGTGGTGCAGCCGGCGGCCTCGCTGCCGTTTATCGCCAAGGAGCATGGCGCCGCCGTGGTTGAGGTCAATATCGAGCCTGCCTTTTCAATCGCGGACTATTTCCTGGAAGGCAAAGCCGGAACCGTGCTTCCGGCGCTCGTCTCAGAAGTGAGGAAGCAAAGATAGATCGAATTCGGAGTTCCCAGCTGTAGGAGGATCGGTCGAATGTCAAAGGTCGTTCTGGAAGATCAGGGGCCGGTTGCGGTTCTGCGGCTGGCCAACGGAGTCACCAACGCTATCGGCTCGGAGCTGGTCGAAGAACTATTGGAGGCAATCGGCTCAGTCCAGAACCGTTATCGCGGCCTTGTCCTTGCCGGGAACACGAAATTTTTCAGCATCGGACTCGATGTGCCCCATCTGCTCATGCTCGATCGGAGCGCCATGCACGGTTTCTGGAACCGATTCGAGGATCTGGTGCTTGCGCTTTACACCTTGCCGATCCCCACCGCCAGCGCCATCTGCGGTCATGCCACCGGAGGCGGTGCTATTCTGGCTCTGGCCTGCGACTTCCGGTTGGTGGCGGATGGGAAAAGGCTGATCGCATTGAACGAAGTCAAAATCGGGCTGCCGGTACCTTATCTGGCGGATTTGATGCTCAGGCAGGTCGTCACGGACCGGGTGGCGGTTGAGATGGAATTCTGCAGTGCGTTTATCGGGCCGAACGACGCCAAGACGGTCGGTCTGGTCGACGCCGTTTGCGACGAAAAGGCAGTCGAAGAAAATGCCCTGGGAAAAATCCGCGAAATGGCGGCCTTACCGCCGACGGCCTTCGCCCTCACCAAACAGCACCGCATTCGGCAGATTCCGCCCCGGTTTATAGCCGTTCGGCAGGAGTTGAACCGGTCTTTCATGGACTGCTGGTTTGCGCCGGCTACCCAGGTTCTTCTCAAAGAGGCCGCGCAAAAATTTTAGCGCGGCGGCAATGCCCGACCCGTTTCTGCCTTATTCCCAGCCGGCCTGCTTCTTGATCGATCGCAGCGTGTGGACCAAAGCGGCTTTAAAGGTGTCATTGACACCCATGCCGGTGGTGGCGCTCCCGGCGAAGTGGGGGGCTTTGAGCTGGCGGTTGTAAAGCTGGTTCATTTCTTCGATCGGTATTAGGGGGACGCCGGCATCCGCCAGGTCGCGCTTGTTGAATTGCATCACCAGGGGGAAATGAAAGATGTTGATACCGTAGTCTTTGAGGTTCTGAGCCAAATCCTTGAGCGATTCGATGTTCTGTTCGTGCCGGACGCGCATGGAGTCGGCTACAAACACCACCCCGTCGGCCCCTTTCAGGACCAGTTTGCGGGTTGATGCATACTTGACCTGGCCGGGGACGGTATAGAGCTGGACACGGGTTTCATAGCCCTTGATGGTGCCGAGACCCATCGGGACGAAATCGAAGAACAAGGTCAGATCGCCCTTGGTCTTGATCGACACCATTTCATCGATCATATAACGGCGGCTATTCTGAAAAATATACTGGAGGTTGGTGGTTTTCCCGCAGCGTCCCGGACCGTAATAGACAATCTTGATTTCGACTTCGCGTTTTTTCAGATTGATTGTCGCCATAAGGCGCTGATATCCTATTTTTTTTTAAATAAACTCAACACGGGCCGCAACGGATCAGACTCTGGCCGGCAGGGGCCAAACACTCCAATTATCATTGTCATCATAGGAAACCGGTCCAGGACAGTCAAGGAAACGAAATCGACCTTCTCACATATGATCGGCAATCCTCCGAAAACATTTAGCCTTATTTTAAAGTCGGACGGGGACCAAGGTGAAAAGCCGGCGGTGATCGAACTGACTGATTGTGAGCCTGAAAGCATGCGGCCGGGGGTGTTCCCCAGCCGCATGCTTCGTCTTCGATCTTTTCAAGTCGACTGGATGCCGAATTATTTTCGATATTCCGTGCTGTGGGATACCGGAGTGCCCGTTTCGATGGCTTCCTTGTCGGCGATTTCAAGTGATTTATCGAGCGCGGCGAGTGCCTCGTCAACCTGAGCTTCGGTGATGATCAGTGGCGGCGCGATCACCAGCGAGTCATACCACGGACTGACATAAACCCCCCGCTGCATGGCATCGCCGGCGACCCGCCCGGTCATAAGAGCCCTGGTGCTGAACTTTTCGGCTTTGGTGTCGAACGGCTCCTTGGTCTTGCGGTTCTTGACCAACTCCAGCCCCCAGAAGTGGCCGATGCCGCGGACATCGCCGACACAGATGTGTCGTTCCGCCAGTTCGTAGAGTTTCTTCTTGAGGTGGGCAGCGACCCGCTGGGGCAGCCCGGAGGCGACGATCCTTTTCAACTCGCTGATGGCGGCCGGGATCGCGGCGGCAGAAAGCGGATGAAAGGCGTAGGTATGGCCGTGGCAGAAGACCTCGTCCTCGAAATACTCGGCCACCTTTGCGGAGGTGGCGGTAACGGCCACCGGCGTGTAGGCGGCGCTGGCGCCCTTGGCCGTCGTGATGAAATCCGGCGTCACGCCCCAGTGCTCGATGGCAAATGCAGTTCCGGTCCGGAACCAGCCGGACATCACTTCGTCGACAATGAGCATGACCTTATGCTCGTCGCAGATCTTGCGGAGCATGGGGTAATATTCCGGCGGCGGGATCAAACGCCCGTTGGTGCCGACGATCGGTTCCACGATCATGGCGGCCACGTTGCCTTCTTCGCGGATCATGTAATCCAGGTAGCGCGCGCACTGCACGTGGCATCCCGGGTATTCAAGATCAAAGGGGCAGCGGTAGCAGTTGCAATCCGGCGCAAAGCATACGCCCTGCACGGTGAAGCGAGCCTGCTCGGCGTACCATCGACGGGGATCTCCGGTGAGCGAAATGCTGGCGGCGGTGGAGCCGTGATACGATTTGTAGCGGGAGATCACCTTGTAGGCCGGCGAGCAGGCCTGGCGCACCATCTTGATCGCCGCTTCGTTGGCTTCGGTGCCGCTGGTTGAAAAAAAGAAGCGGGTGAGTCCCTTGGGCATGACGGTTTGCAGCGCTTCGACGGCCGCCATGGTGGCTTCATTGGCAAAGCTCGGCACGATGTAGGGCAATTTTTCAGCCTGCTTGACGATGGCTTCAATGACGACCTTGTTCTTGTGCCCCAGATTGGAGCACATGAGCTGGGAGGAGAAGTCGATGTAAGCCTTGCCCGTGTCGTCATAAAAATAGACGCCCTCGGCGTCGTTCACGAGCAGCGGGGACTTCCAACCCTTCTGCCGGCTCCACGTGTGAAAGCTGTGGGCGGCATAATCCTGAACCCGTTGGATGGAATCCTTCATGTTGCTTTCTCCTTATTCCCGCGTCGCCAACTTGGCCAGGCGGGCCTTGCGGGTTTTGCCGAGCGTTCTGAGGGCGCGGGCGACTTCGGTCAGGGCCTTGATCTTCTCGGCGGCCTCGGCATAATAGCGCTCGGCCCGGGTTTCGAGGCGCCGGGCCGCCGCCAGCACCTCGGCCGCACCCTGCACGGCCGCCCCCTCGCAGGCCTCGCAGAAGGGCGCCCGCGTGAAGTCCCTGATAGGCTCCAGAATCATTTCGGTGACGTACTCTCGCCGGATGCGCTGCACGGTCTGCACGCTGCGGCCCGCCTCGGCCGCCAGCTCGCTGAACAGCGCTTGGTGCGCGGCACAGGCCGGGTTGCCGGCCGCCGCCTCGTAAAACTGCCGGTCCTGGCTTTCCAGCTCCTCGGCGAAGTTGAGAATGCTGCCAAAATTTTGAAGAGGCATAGTGGCTCCTTT
>CAZEKN010000047.1:0-12032 GCA_964512755.1 uncultured Desulfatibacillum sp.
CATCCGCTTCGAGTTCATGAACATGGGCGGCGGCCTGGGCATTCCCTACCGGCCGGCGGACGAACCGCTCGATCTGGCCGCATTGGGGGCCGACGTCACGGAGCTGTTCCAGCGCTTCAGGGCCCAGCACGGCTATGCGCCGCGGCTTTACATGGAAAGCGGCCGATACATGACCGGACCCCACGGCGCGCTGGTCGTTACGGCGATCAACCGCAAGGACATCTACCGCACCTACATCGGCGTCGACGCCTGCATGTCGGCCCTCATGCGCCCGGGCATGTACGGGGCCTATCATCACATTACGGTTCCACGGAAGATGGGCCAGAATCCGGCCGGGCCGGTGGATGTGGTGGGGTCGCTGTGCGAAAACAACGACAAGTTCGCCATTCAGCGCGAGCTGCCGCCGATTGCGGACGGCGACCTCCTGGTGATCCATGACACCGGCGCCCACGGGCATTCCATGGGGTTCAACTACAACGGCAAGCTGCGGCCGCAGGAGCTGCTGCTGCGCTGCGACGGGTCGGTGGAGTTGATCCGGCGGGCTGAAACCGTTGAAGACCATTTTGCCACGCTCGCTTTTCAGCCGGATGTGCTGAGGCGGTGAAGGCCTCGCCATGCGATCGATAGAGGCTCTGCCCACACGATGAACGCGACCGACCCCCGTCCCGCGCCCCTGGCTACGCGGCTGCGGGTTCTGATCCCATTTGCGCTGGCCTACTTCCTGTCCTACCTGTTCCGGGTGGTCAACGCCGTCATCGCGCCCAACCTGGCGGCGGACCTGCAGATCGGCCCGGCCGATCTGGGGCTGCTGACGTCCGCTTATTTCATCTCCTTTGCGGCCTTCCAGCTGCCACTGGGGGTGCTGCTGGACCGATTCGGGCCGCGCTGCATCGCCGCCGGGCTGCTGGTGTTCGCAGCGGCAGGGGCGCTCGTTTTCGCTGCGGCCGGCAGCATCCTGGGCCTGTCGCTCGGCCGTGCCCTGATCGGGCTGGGGGTATCATCCGGCTACATGGCGGCCATCAAGGCTTATACCATCTGGTTTCCGGCGCACCAATGGCCGCGCATCAACGGGCTGCATCTGGCGGCCGGTGGCTTCGGGGCGCTCTCAGCGACCCTTCCGGTGGAATTGGCCCTGGGCTATACGGACTGGCGCGGGGTGTTCATCCTGCTGGCGGGCGGCAGCGCGATGGCTGCCGCCCTCATATTCTGGGGGGTGCCTGAGAAGCGCCGGGAGGTGGTCTCCATTCGTTTGAGCGACCAGCTCAAAGGCTTTGGCAAGATTTTCAGCAGTACGCTGTTTTGGCGAATCACTCCGCTGACCGTCTTTTCCCAGGTGGCGTTCATGTCCGTTTACGGCCTGTGGTCCGGCCCCTGGTTGCGGGACGTAGCCGGCCTCGACCGCGCCGGCATTGCCGTTGTCCTTTTCTGGGCGGCGGCGGCCATGACGGCGGGCTATGTCATCATCGGTTTGATTACGGAGCGGCTGAATCGGATGGGCGTCCAGCCGATGACGACCGCGGTGTGGGGAATGGTCCTTTTCATGATCGTCCAGGTCCTGCTCATGGCTGCTCCGGCGAGCTGGGCGACGCTTCTGTGGATGCTTTTCGGATTCATCGGCACGACCGGAGTCATCCCATATCCGGCGCTGGCCATGAGTTTTCCGCCCCAGCTCGCCGGCCGGGTCAGCACCGGGCTCAACGTGATCGTCTTCGTCGGCTCCTTCGCGGCCCAATGGGGCATCGGCGCCGTCATCGCCTGGTTTCCGGCGACGGTTGCCGACCGCTACGCGGCTCAAGGTTATCAGACCAGTTTTGCCATTCTTCTCGCGCTGCAGGCCGCATGTCTGGCATGGTACTGCCTCGGCACCGATGCCCGGCAGCGGCCTTCAGAATTAAAGGGCTGTCGGTCGAATTGAACCCGGGCCGATCGATGGCTCGCCGGTCGCACGGCACGGTGTTTACTTCAGATCGACCGATCGAATGACGCCGTCTTTGAAGTAAAAGCGGTGATAGGCGGGTCCGGGCGGATCTCTGCGAAATCCCTCGGTGATCACCATCGACTCCCAGACCGCTTCCCCTTGCCGGAGGTTCTTGTCCGGCACCTCCACTTCGGCGGCTTTCGGCTGGGGCGTTGCGATGGACAACATCTTGACGGCGTCCGGATCATCCGAGTTCATCCGCAGCCAGGAGATGATCCGGATCTGATAGTCCTGGGGAAACGGCCCCGGGTCCATCTGTTCGGTCGAGAGATTCGGTGCGCTCGCGGGAGGCGCCGGCGGTCGGGAGGCGCATGCCAGCATCATGGCGGCCATTAGAAGAGCGAATAGATATTTCATGTGTTTCTTCTCCGGGTTCGGGAACCTCGCCCAACGAATCGGCGATCAACTGCCATTTAACCAAGTCTTGCGACCGGCTTACACCCTTCCGCCGCTCCATCTGAGTTTGGCCTTAAGAACGTCGAAGTAATGCCGATCCGGCAGCAGGATCAGGTTGAGGGGATGATCACTCCGGCGCACCGTGATCACGTCTTTGTCCGTGAGGTTCAGACCGGTCTGCCCGTCCAGGGTCAGGACAATATCCGATGAGCCCTTGTCCAGCCGCAGGGTGATTTCCACCTCGTCGGGAACGATGAGCGGTCGGTTGGTCAGCGTGAACGGACAGATGGGAGTGATGATAAACCCGGGGACCTTCGGGTGGACCACCGGCCCTCCGGCGGCCAGAGAGTAAGCGGTCGAGCCGGTGGGGGTTGCGATGATCAGGCCGTCCGCGCGGAACGTGGTGAGATAGTGGCCGTTGATATGGGTGATGACGTTCGCCAGACGGGCCAGCGCTCCGCGGTTGATCACGATGTCGTTCAAAACGGTTTCGCGGACCAGGGCCTCGCCCTTGCGGGTGACCTGGACGTCCAGACGCATGCGGGGCGAGATCTTGAACTCCCCCTTTAAAACCCGGTCGGCCGCTTCAAAGAGGTTCTCCTCCGCAATCTCCGCCAGGAACCCGAGGTCGCCGAACTTGACGCCGAGCAGCGGGATTTCACGGTCGCCAACCCAGCGCACCGCGCTCAGAAACGTGCCGTCGCCGCCCAGAACGAATGCACCGAACAGATCCTTCGGCGGTTTGGCCGGGCCGGTGCCGGAGGTTCGACGCAACGAAGCCGGGCCGATTCTGAAAACCACTTCGATCTGCCGGGCCCTCAGCCAGTCCGCAAACTCTTCGGCCTTTGCAACCGCCCGCACGTCGTTCTTGACGTAGAGGCCCACCTTGCGCCCGGCCTCGTCGGATTTTGATGGCATGCGGGATCGTTTCATAGCGTCATTTCAGTTCATACAGGCTTGAGCACCCGGTGACAATCAATTTCTACGGTTTCCCCTTCAGCAGATCGCTCAGATTCGCGAACGGGCTGTCCAGCGCAGCCGGCCGTTCGGCCTGCGCCGGTCCCTCCCCGCTGTACCATTCCGCCACCTGATCGCGGGCGTGCTCGTTATCGTGGCAGTAAATGCACAACAGCTCCCAGTTGCTGCCGTCGGGCGGATTGTGGTCGTGGTTGTGGTCCTTGTGGTGGACCGTCAGCTCGCGCAGCCGCTTGCCGGAGAGTTCCCGGCCGCATCGGGCGCAGACATGCGGGAAGAGTTTCAGGGCGCGTTCCCGGTAGGTGGTTTCCCTGAGCGCCCGTTCGCGCCGGGCGGCCGCGATGATGGCCTCTGATGCTTGCTTTTTCCGGGTGACCATGTGCGAGTACCTCTCGATGCCGATTAGCATAAACAAGGGGACGGCATTTCGTCAACCCATCCGTCCATTCCATATTGATTTCGAGTGCATTCTAAGCTACACGAATTCATCGCCCGCCTGTCGAACGGATTGAGGAACGGTCATGAACTACGATCAGCCTTACTGGAACCCCGTTCTGGAAACCTTGCCCCGGGAAAAGCTGCGGGAGCTTCAGCTGAAAAAGTTCCAGCGCATTTTCCGCTGGGCCTACACCCATTCGAAGTTCCATCGGTCGCTGTATGAGGCGGCCGGCCTTGCGCCCGACGACATCCGGACCTTCGACGACATCCGGCGCATTCCCACCGTCGAAAAAGCCATGATGCGCGACATCCAGAGAAAGGATCCCTTTCCATACGGGGATGCGTTGTGCGTGCCGCTGGATGAGGTCACGGTTTTCCGCCAGACCAGCGGAACCACCGGACAGCCCGTCTACCAGCCGGACACCTGGCAGGATTGGGAGTGGTGGGCCGAATGCTGGTCTTACATTCTCTGGGCGCAGGGCTACCGGCCGGCCGACCGGGTTTTCATTCCGTTCGGCTATAACGTGTTCGTCGCCTTCTGGGCCGGCCACTACGCCGCCGAGAAGATCGGCTGTGAAGTGGTGCCGGGCGGGGTTCTGGACACCAAGGCCCGCATCCTGAAAGTCCAGGAGCTCCGGGCCACCGCCATGATGGGGACTCCGACCTACCTGCTGGGCATGGCGGAAACCGCTCGTTTGAAGATGGGCATCGATCCGACGCAGCTGACCGTCAACAAGATCACCTGCGCCGGCGAATGCGGAGCCAGCATCCCCAGCACCAAACGGCGCCTGGAGGATGCCTGGGGCGCCCGGGTGTACGATCACGCCGGCGCCACGGAGATCGGCGCCTGGTCCTATGAATGCGCGGCGCAGCCCGGCGGGCTGCACGTCAACGAGGCCATGTTCCTGGTGGAGATCGTCGACCCGGAGACCGGTCGGTTCATCGAGGAACCGGGCCGCCGGGGCAAGATGGTCATCACCGCCTTCGATCGCCAGGCCCAGCCCTGTGTACGCTTCGACTCCAAGGACGTGATCGAGTGGGCGGCCGAGCCCTGCCCGTGTGGCCGCTCGTTCCGGGTGATCCGGGGTGGGGTGGTGGGGCGAGCGGACGATATCACCAAGGTGAAGGGCGTGCTGCTGGCTCCGTCCGCCATCGAAGAAGTGGTTCGGGGCATCAAGGGCCTGGGGGATGAATATGAGGTGATCGTGGACAAGGCCGGCGATGCCGAGACCATCCGGCTGCGGGTCGAAGTGCTGCCCGAAGCCCTGGACCAGTGCATCTTCATCCAATCTGAGTTGGAGAGCCAATTGCGTCTGAAAACCAACTTGCGCTACGATCTGGAGGTCTGCGGTTGCGGGACACTGCCGCGATACGAGGTCAAGGCTAAACGATTCAAGGACTTGCGCGGTAAGAAAACGGAATGAAGATGGATACGATCGACATGGACGGCCTGAACCGGAACATCCAACACGCACGCCGGGCTGTTGAGGAGCTCAAACGGCTGGGGGAGAACTTCCCGGCGGTCGCCCGAAATGCGGAGCGAATCCTGGCGAGTCTCAAGATGCTTGAAATCAATGTCTCCGATATCGTGGATGGGGATTCGGCCCCAACCCAGGGACGCTAGCGTCGGCAGATTTTCTGTACGGCCTGAAGGAGGAATCCAAGCCATGGCTGAGTCGGTTCTGAACGACAAACGGCTGCTGATCGTCGACGACGAGCCGGATGTTCTGGAATCCCTTGAAGAACTGGTGCTGGCCGACGCGCCTCGGTGCCGGATCGACAGGGCCGGGGGCTATGAGGACGCCGTTGCCCTGCTGGAGGGCAGCTCCTACGATCTGGTCGTCCTGGACATCATGGGGGTGCGCGGCTTCGATCTGCTGGAGGTGGCCGTCCGGCGTCATTTCCGGGTGGCCATGTTGACCGCTCACGCGCTGACGCCCGAAGCGCTCAAGCGGTCTTACGACATGAAAGCCTACGCTTTCCTGCCGAAAGAGAAGCTGGCCGACATCGTGCCGTTTCTGGAAGACGTGCTCAAGTACGACTACGCCACCGGTTGGAAGCGGCTCCTGCAGAAACTGCACGGCTTTTTCAACGACCGCTTCGTTTCGGACTGGGAGCAGAAGACCGGGCTGGACTGGAAGGAGTGGACAAAATAGAATGCTGCCCTGCAGCGCGAGGCGGCGTTCTATTTTGTGTGGGAAACGCCAAAAACACTTATAGTTGAGAATTACCAGGGCGGCTTCGTAATAAACCCAAGTTCAAGGCGCGCGAGCCCCGCGGAGCGAGGCGTACTTCCTGTACGCCGCAGCGACGGCGGGGTGAAGCGTAACGCCGAAATTGGGCTTATTACGAAGCCGCCTTTATTTCATGAGGAGGTCGGGCAGGAAGGTGCAGATCGACGGAAACAGGAACAGCAGTATGGCACAGAACAGAATGCTGAGCAGAAACGGGTAGACGCCGCTGTAAATGACATTGAACGGCACCTTGGTGATGTTTTTCACCACGAACACGTTGATGGCCACCGGCGGGATCACGACGCCCACCATGACGGTCAGGGCGATGATCATCCCGAACCACATCGGGTTGAACCCCAGCTTGATGATGACCGGGTAAAAGATCGGGGTGGCCAGCACCATGAAGGCCAGGTCGTCGATAAACGACCCGCCCAGCAAATAGATGATCGATATGACGACCATGATGATGTAGCGGTTGAAGGGCAGGGACACCACCCAGTCGGCCGTGATCATGGGAATCTTGGTCACCGCCAGAAAATGCCCCAGAATGACCGAGCCGGCGATCAGCATCAGCACCATGCAAGCCGTACGCAGGGATTCGGCGACCGACTTGACATAACCCTTGAAATTCAGATCGCGCTTGAGGATGGATAAAAGCAGCACGGCGAAGGTGCCGACGCTGCCGGCTTCGGTGGGGGTGAAAAAACCCTGCATCAGCCCCCCGATGACGAGCAGGAAGATAACCAGAATCCAGATCACCTCGGGCAGCGCTGCCAGGCGTTCCTTCCAGGTCGACCGTTGGCCCTTCGGACCCAGGGCCGGGTTGATCCGGCACCAGCCGTAGATGATGCAGATGAAGAAAAAGGCGACGATCAGCCCCGGCACGAGCCCCGCGAGGAAAAGTTTCCCGATCGACTGCTCCGTGATGATGCCGAAGACGATCAGGGTCACGCTCGGGGGAATCAGGATGCCCAGGGTGCCCACCGTGGCGACGATGCCGGTGGAAAGCTTTTTGTCGTAGCCGTAATGATCCATTTCCGGAACGGCGACGCTGGCGAAGGTGGCGGCCGTTGCCGGCGAGGAGCCGCAGATGGCCTTGAACGCCGTGGCCCCGGCCACGGTGGCCATGGCCAGGCCGCCGGGGATATGGCCGATGAAGCGGTAGGCTGCTGCATACAGCCGCTTGGCGATTCCGGCGTTGAAGGCGATCTGCCCCATCAGGATGAAAAGCGGAATGACCGTGAACCCGTAGGATGACAGAACGTCAAAAAAGTCCTTGGCCAGCAGGTTCAGCCCGGCTTTCCAGGAAACGATGTAGCTGAACCCCAGGAACCCCACCAGGGCCATGGCGAATCCGAGCTCGATGCCGGTCAGGAACAACACCAGGACCGCTGACAGGCCGACCAATCCCGCTGTGACCTCACTCATATTCCCCCCGGACGATCTTGACCATGTCCATCAGCAGAACCAGGCACTGAACGAAGCATGAGACGGCGACGCCGTAGGCGACGGGGTAAAACGGCAGCTGCAGGGTCAACGACACCTCCCCGGATTGCTGCAGATCCATGCCCACCTTGATCAGGTTCCAACCGATGAGCACAAACAGCGCGATGCCCATGCCGCGGGTGGCCAGGTTGAAAGCGGATCGGAGCGCCTTGGGCAGTTTGACGATGAGAAAGTCGACATAGATATGACCGCGCATCCACGAGGTCAGGGGAATGGCCAACCCCACGACCACGGCTCCGGAAAAAGCCACCAGCTCATAGGTTCCGACGATCGGTCTGCGGAAGTATCTCAGGATGACGTCGAACACCGTCAACAGCATGATGAAGGTAATGGCCACGCCGGCGATGACGTTGATCCAACGGCTCAGCCGGCCGACGCTGTTCAACAACCATTCCACGGCGGTTCCTTCCCGTACAGATTGCTCTGATACGCAAAAAAGGGGGGAAGGGATCTGCTCCACATCCCTCCCCCCCGCACAGGCTACTGTAGTTTCTTCAGCTCTTCCAGGCAGAACTTGACGGCCTCGTCACCGGGAAGATTCTTGGCCTTCATGTTGGCCACATACTCGTCCAATATGGGCCGGACCAGCTTGGCCCATTTTTCGTCTTCTTCTTTGGAGAGGGCGATGATCTGGTTGCCCCTGGACAGGGTGAACTCCTTGCCCTCCTTGTCGATTTCGTCCCAACCCTTGCCGGTTTTATCGATCCACTCCATGTTGACCGCTTCGATGACCTTCTGGACTTCCGGCGGCAGGGAGTTCCACTTGTCCTTGTTCATGACTACGAAGAACCCCGTAGAATAGGCGGAGCCGAAGTTTTCCGTGGTGTATTTGATGACCTCGCCGAGTTTCCAGCCTTTCAGGGACTCGATCGGGTTCACCCCTCCCTCGGCTACGCCTTTTTGGAGCGCATCGTAGCGCTCGGGCATGGGCATGGCCACAGGGGTTGCGCCCAGGGCGCCCACCACCTTTGCGGACAGGCCGTGGCAGACGATCTTCATGCCCTTCAGGTCGTCCAGGTTCTTGACCGGCTTTTTGGTGTGCAGGATGCCGGGGCCGTGGGCATGGAAATACATGACCTGGACGTCGTTGAATTCCTGGGGTTTGAACTTCTGGTAATACGCGTTGATGAGCTTAGTGGCGGCCAGGCCGTTCTTGTACCCGAGCGGTAGGTCGATGACCTCGGACAGCGGGAACCGGCCGCGGGTATAGCCGAGCACCGACATGCCGACATCGGAGATGCCCTTCACGACACCATCGTAACACTTGTCGGCCGGCGTCAGCGTGCCGCCCGGGAACATGGTGATCTTGACGGCGCCGTTGGTACGTTTCTCAATTTCCTGGGCCCATTCGGTGGCCAGGACCGTGTTCTTGTGCGGCGCCGGAAAAAAGATGGAATAATTGAGCTTGATGGGATCAGCCGCCGGAGCCGGGACGGGGCTTGCGAAAAGCAGAAATGCGATGAACGCTGCCGCCAGAAACAAAAAAACGACTTGCCCTTTTCTCATCGTTCCCTCCTCTGAGTGGTGACGGGTTGGGGTGTGATGGTGCCTTCAAAAAAAAACCATCCGTTTCAAAACCTGCGGGCGCGTCGAATCGTGCACAAAGCCACGGCAAGGGAAGCAGGTCCGGGCAACAGGCAAGCGGCAGCGGCGTTTTGAAGCGAGCTGGTTGGTCATCTCAAGGGCGGCGTATCCTCAATGATAACGTTGATTCGGTGTCCGTTTTCCTTAATCCAAAGGTCATCAGCTTGTCAATTAAAATGTGATTGCATTATAGCTACATCGGCGGCAAGACGGCATCTGAAACAGTGCTTCTTCTGCGCCGCGTGTCTTGCGGTTCAGTTGAATTCGAGCCGAGAAAGATGATAAGTACCGGAACCATGAAGCGTACGCCATCTCCCCGGCCGTCCGGAAGCAGACATCCGGACGGCCCGCTCGATCCGCATGAAGCAACCCCTCTTTACGAGAGGCTCCGGATGATCCTGCGCCAGCAGATCGAGGACGGACGATACCGGTCCGGCCAGGCCATTCCGTCGGAGCGCGACCTCTGCCGGCAATACCGCATCAGCCGCATCACCGTTCGACAGGCCATCGCTGCGATGATCAACGATGGCGTCCTCACCCGCAAGCAGGGAAAGGGCACGTTCGTCGCCCAGCGCAAAGTCGATCAGGGGCTGGCCCGGATCGTGACATTCCGTCGTACGGTGATGGACATCGGGATGAAGCCTTCGACCCGCATTCTGTTCCACGGCCTGCTGCCGGCGGACCTTGAAGTCGCCAGCGTATTGAAATTGCCGGATGCGGGCCAGGTTCTGAAGCTGGTGCTGCTCGGCTTGGGGAATGATCAGCCGTTGGTCGTCTATGAATCCTACTTTCCGCCGGCCGTTGGCAAGAAGATGCTGCAGGCAGCCATGGCCAAGGAGAAGCAGCGGGCGGCGTTTTCTTCGTATGATCTTTACGGCAAGACCACCGGAATATTTCCTTGCAAAGTCAACCAGGCCTTCGAAGCGGTGGCTGCCGATGAACACCAGATACCGGATTTCAAGATCCTCAGGGGAACGGCCCTTCTCAAAGTTACGTCGGTCTTCATGACCGGCGAGGAGTTGCCGCTGGAGCTGCGCAGAGCCCATTATCGCGGAGACATTTACAAATTCACGATCTCGCGGGAGCTGGCTTAGACCGACTTGATCATTGCGTCCAGATTCCGCCGGACAACCCGTTTGCGCGTATCGACTTTTCGCGGTTGACAGTCACGGTGGCATACTGGTAATTACCAGATATTACCAGTTGCAGAACTCAGGCTGTCCCCCCAACGAGGCGCCCTCCCCGGGCGCCCATGCCGAAAGGAGGAAAAGATGGGTTTCTCGACGTTCCGGTTCTCCCGCATCACCCTTTTCACCCTAGCCGTTATCCTGCTGGCCGGTCTTTCTCCGGCCACTGCCCAGACCCAGGCGCCGGTCACCAACCTCAACATGGGCAGCACGTCCTCCACCTCTGCGGTGTATGCCTGGTGCGTGGCTACCGCCAACGTCATCAACAAGGCCAATGTCGGTCTGAACGTGACCGTGGTGGAAAGCGGCGCAGCCCTGGACAACCTGCGCAAGTTGAAAGAGGGCGTCTTCGACTTCGCCCTGTCGATCGATATTCCATCCGCCATGCAGAATTACCAAGGGATCGATTCCTTCAAAGGCCAGCCGTGGAAGGACGTGCGCGTGCTCTTCATCCGCAACGTAACCATCGACCGGCTCTACGTGCGCAAGGATGCCGGCGTCAAAACCTTCATGGATCTCGGCGGCAAGAAGTTTTCGCCCGGCATTCCCGGCGCCTCCTCTACCGCTTACATGATGAAGTTCAACGATGTGTTGAAGGCGAATATCAACTTCGTGCCGGGCACCCTCAGCGACTCCATCGGCGCGCTGCAGACCAACCGCATCGTCGGCCTGCAGAAGACCAGCCCCGTCGGCGCCATGGATGCTTCTCTCATCGAGGTGAACCTGACGACGCCCATCAGCGTGCTGGGCTTCACCAAGGAAGATGTCGGCAAGATCACAAAAGTCTATCCCTATATCCCCTTCATCGAGACCGCCAAGGGCAGCATCGCCCAGATCCCGGACGCCGGACCCATGTATGAACTGGCACCGATCGTGGGCGCCATGGCATCCCGCGAGCTTCCGGAAGGCGTGGCCTACCACATCGTCAAATCTTATGCCGAGGGTCTGGCAGAAGTTGCCGCCGCCTACCCCGCCGTAAAAGGCTGGGACCCGGTGGCCGACCTTTTCAAGTATGTGCCGGAGGGGGCCGAGGTGCCGGTCCACATGGGCTTGGTCAAGTTTGCCAAGGAAAAGGGAATCGAGGTCCCGAAACGGTTCCTGCCCCCTGAATACAAATAGGCGGAGAGAAACGAGGCTCGTCGCGCTGTCGGATGGATCATGCACGGGGAGGAGGTGCCGGAGCCATGCTGCCGCAGAAGGGATTCACCACCCAGAACGTTCTGGCCGTCGGCGGGTTGGTGTTTGCGCTTTTCCAACTCGTCCTGCCTGTTTTCGTTCATCTGATCGACCTCCAACTGCGCTCCATGCACGTGATGCTGGGGATTTCGCTCGCATTTTTGGCCTACCCGTTCGGGAAATCCGCCAAAGGGGAGCGGCTGGGCTGGTGGGACGGGCTCATCATTGCGGTGGTGGTCGTCAGCAACGTGAACATCTTTCTCAAGGCCATGGACATCTACTACCAGCCCGGAACGGCCGACGTCGTGGACCTAGTGCTGGGCGCCGCCCTCTTCGTGCTGATTCTGGAGGCCGGCCGGCGCACGATGGGGATCGCCGCCCCGATCATGCTGCTGGCGCTGGTGGCCTACATTTACTGCGCTCCCTGGTTTCCGGGGATGTGGCAGATGAAGCGCCTGCCGTGGCGGTTCTTGATCAATTCGGTTTACTATTCCCCGCTCGGGATCTACGGCGGGGTGACGGGCATGTCGGCGACCTTCATCGCCATGTTCGTCATTT
>CAZEKN010000048.1:0-9532 GCA_964512755.1 uncultured Desulfatibacillum sp.
ACCCCTGGCCTCATGAATGCCATTCATGCGCTCTCCCAACTGAGCTACAGCCCCAGACTGAACCGTTATTCTCTACCAACGACAGATTTGACTGTCAATAATTTTTTCAAGTATTGACAAATTGCGAACCGAAAAACTATTATAAAAAATTAACACATCGACACACCAAACAACTTGAAGCCGCTTCCACCTCAATGAAGCAACCGGTTCGAATCGAGCTATAACTAGGCAGGGATTGCTGTGAATCCGTATATGAAACCTCCTCAAGCCCCTCGGCACCCCCCGCGCAACCATGGTGCCTTCAAGGAATTCGATGCCACTGAGCTCTACTGCCCCCGCTGCCGGCGTGCGGTTCCCGTGCGCAAGCGCTTGTTGCTGGTGCTTCCGGAAGGCGACAAGTATGAGTATCTGTGCGCTTTATGCTCCAGCACGGTGGGAACCAAGACCAGCCGGGGCGACACGCCGCTCCGGTTGATCGTATGATCATGCCTGCCGCCGATATCTGGAGCGGCCTGCGAGGGGGAGTCGCCTGGATCTTCCCTGGTCCGAAAAACAAGAATGTGAGCACGGATCCTGACGGTCCCAATGTCGTATAATGAGTTGGCGCAGCGCGCCGAAAACTTAGTGCGCGTCCAGCAGCTATGGCGCGCGGTGGAGAAAATGACGTATGCTTGATTTGATGCGCAAACACGCGGGAACCTGGATGATCAAAGCCCTGCTCGGGGCCATCGTCGTCGTGTTCGTTTTTTGGGGAGTTGGAAGCTGGACCAGTCAGCGGGAAGGGATTGTGGCCACGGTAAACGGCGAGTCCATATCCCTGGAAGATTACCGCAACGCATACAATCGCTTGATGGAGCAGGCGCGCCAAAACCTGGGAGCCAATCTCAGCGAGGAGATGCTCAAGGCGCTGCAGATCCCGAAGCGCACCATGGATCAATTGATCGACCGGACGCTCCTCAAGCAGGCCGCCGAGCATCTGGAGATGCAAGTGACCGATGATGAGCTGGCGCAGTCGATTCGCAGCATACCGGCATTTCAGGCCGGAGGCGTATTCGACCGCCGGCGCTATCAGCAGGTGCTGTCTCTCAACCGCACCTCGCCCGAAATCTTTGAGTTGAACCAGCGCGACAGTCTGCTGGTCGAAAAGCTGGCCCGGCTGGTGACGGACACGGTCAAGGTCACGGACAGCGAGGCCGAAAGCTGGTATCAATGGAACCACGCCACCGCCCAGTTCGAATTCGTTACGCTCGACGCCGAACGTTATAAATCCATCTCCGCGACCGCCGACGAAGTGGCATCGTATTTCGATCGAATGAAAGACCGTTACCAGATTCCGCCTGAGATCCAGGTGCGATATGTCCATTTCGCCCCCGAGGCATACAACGACCGGGTTCAGGTCACCCCCGAGCAGATTCGTGATTACTACGAGGCCAACGCCGACCGGTTTGTCATCGCCCCGACCGTCGAGGCCAGTCATATTCTGATCCGGGTTCCGGCCGACGCCGAGCCGGCCGTGGTTGAGAGCGCGCGCGAGCGCGTCCAGGGAATTTTAAAGCAGGCCCGCGAGGGTCAGGATTTCGCGCAGCTTGCCAAACAATACTCTGAAGACGAGGGGACCAAGAACCAGGGCGGCGTCCTGGGAGAATTCCCCAAGGAAGCGATGGTAGCGCCGTTCGGCGAGGTCGCCTTCGCCACGCCGCCCGGCCAGATCAGCGAACCGGTCAGGACGCGCTTCGGCTGGCATCTCATCCGGGTGACGAAAGCCACCGAGGGGCGCACGCGCAGCTTGGAGGAAGCAACCGAAGAAATCCGGAATCAGCTCAAGGCGGAGCAGGCCCGCAGCCTGGCGTACGACGATGCCGAAGCCCTATACGACGCCGCATCGGTCGCCGACGATCTGATCGGTGCGGCCGGCGCTCGGCGTTTAGAGGTGCGCACAACGGAATTTTTCAGCCGCAACGATCCGTTGAAGGGCATTGCGCAGGGGGCCGAGTTTGCACAGGCGGCATTCCAGCTATCGCCCGGAACCGTCAGCGAGATCTTGGATCTCGGAAATGGATACTGGCTGTTGCAGGTCGCCGAGAGCCGGCCGGCGCGAATTCCCGAGCTGGCTGCGGTCGAATCACGCGTCCGGCAGGATCTGATTCAGGAAAAACAGCGGGAGCAAGCCCGAAAAGACGCCCAAGCGCTGTTGGAAGAGCTGAAGAGCGGCGTTGCGTGGGAGCAGGCCGTAAAAAAACTCGGCCTGACGCCACGGTCATCGGGTTTCTTGAAACGCAACGATCCGATCGGCGATCTGGGTCCGGAGCCGGAGATGCTCCGTAGTGCGTTTGAACGGTCCGGCAGCAACCCCTTGCCGGCCGAACCCATCCAGACATCAAAAGGCTATGCCGTGATTCGCTTCAGCGAACGCCAGTCGCCGGACATGTCGGGTTTCGAGACGGAGCGCAACCAAATTATGGAGCGTTTGCTGCAACAGAAGAAATTCAGGGCTTGGGAAGCCTGGATGAGCCAGTTGCGCGACCGCAGCCGGGTCGATCAAAAACGGGATTTCAACACGCTCTGAAACTAACCGGCAACCGGCGCTGCGTTCTGCGCCGATCCGACCGTGCCCGGCACCCACTGCGCCGGAGGGCCGGTCCGAGGAGGTTTGATGGCAGCTGCATCCAAGACCACGCCGAACCCGTCCTCCCACGTTCACATGACCAAGAAATGTCCGGAGTGCCTTACCTATCTGCCGCTGGACGCCAAGCTGTGCCATTCCTGCGGGAAGGCCGTCGGACCGGTGAACCGTTTGGGCTTGGCCGAAAAACCGCCCAACGTGAAAGGGTACGCACTGGCGGTGATCGCCATTTTGGCGTTCGTTATTTTCATGTGGTGGGGGTTTTTCACCGAATAAGTCAACCGCCGGCTTGAACCGTTGCCAAGCCGATGGGTGAAGTTGAAACAGCAAGCGGCCGGGGGCGCGTTGGGGCCTTCGGCCGCTTGCTGTTTTACCACCGAACTTGTGAAGCCCCGGAAAAACCGATCGAGCGTTTCTTAAGAATGTCCTCCGGGATCATGTCGATGAAACGCGACGGGCGGTTGAGAAGGATTCCCTGGCTGCGGTCATAGACTTGGCGGGGGTAGGTAAAACAGAGGCTCTCGCGGGCGCGGGTTGCGGCCACGTACATGAGGCGCAGCTCTTCTTCCATATCCTCTTCACTCGCCATGGCATACAGGGACGGGAACCGGCCGTCCAACGCCCAGATGACGAAAACGCTCTGCCACTCCAAGCCCTTCGCCGAATGGATCGTGGAGAGCACTAAGCGGTCTTCGACCTCGGCCGTGTAGAGGGTTTCTTCCGCACTGATGTTGGGCGGCTCCAACGCCATGTCGGTCAGAAAATGCTCCAGACGACGGTAGCGTTCCAGGATGCCCAGCAGCTGATCGAGGTCTTTGGCGCGCTTGGGGTGATCGTCGAAAAGCTGCTTCAGAATCGGCAGATAGTAGTGGACGACGGCGCTCCCCATTTCCGCCGGCGTCATCGCCGTCGCGCGGATGGATCGATAGAGCTCCTTCAGACGATCGACCCCCGCGTTTTTTGCCTTGAGGGACAGGATGCCATTGACGCCCGCTCCGGCTGCCGCAATGGATTCATAAATCCGCTGAGCGCCGCGAGGGCCGACTTTTTCGACCAACTGCAGGATGCGGTACCAGCTGATGCGGTCGTGGGGATTGGCGATCACCCGCAGATGAGCCAGAACATCCTTGATATGCGCCGATTCCGTGAACTTGAAACCGCCGACCTTGACAAACGGTATCCCTTGCCGGCTGAGTTCGATTTCCAGGTCGAAGGAATGAAAGCCGGCACGGAAAAGCACGGCGATCTGTTCCAGGCGCAGGCCGCGGGCAGTAAGATTTTGGATTTGCTCAACCACATACGCCGACTGGGTGTTCTCGTCCTCGGTCTCGATGAGTTCGGGCAACTCGCCGCCGGACTTGCGCGTGAAGAGGTGTTTGGAGTACTTCTCTCGAGCGCGCTCGATGACGATGTTGGTCAGGTTGAGAATCGGCTGGGCGCTTCGATAGTTCTCCTCCAGCCCGATGACGCGCGCATCCGGGAAAAGCCTGGGGAAATCGATGATGTTGCGAAAGTTGGCTCCCCGAAACGCGTAAATACTTTGCGAGTCGTCGCCCACCACCATGATGTTATGGTTGGCGTCGGTCAGGTGGTAGAGGATGTCGGCCTGGATCTGGTTGGTGTCCTGATATTCATCGACCATGATGTAGCGATAGGCGGTGGAAATGCGGCGGCGCACCTCGGGGGCATCCTGAAGCAGCCGCTGGAACCAAACCAGCAGATCGTCGTAATCCAGGAAATGATGGTCGCGCTTGCGTTGGGTGTAGCCCTCAAAGACTGCGACAATCGCATCCAGCTGTTCGGACAGATGGGCATAATCCGCGAAGACCACGTCTTCGACGGGCTGCACCTTGTTGGCGGCGCGACTGAAGATGTCGGCCAAGGTATTTTTGCGCGGCAGGGGCCGCCGGCGGGAAGCCGCCTCGCTTTCCTTGCGGATCAGCGCAATGAGGGCTTCCGCATCATTGCGGTCCAGAATGGCAAAGTCGGGCGAGAGACCGACGTGTGCAGCGTATTGGCGCAGTTTCAGATTGGCAAAGGAATGGAAGGTGCCGCCGGATACCCGTTCGCACCGTTGATCCAGCAGCCGTGCCGCCCGTTGCAGCATTTCTTGGGAGGCCTTGCGGGTGAAGGTGAGCAGTAAGATCGCCGCGGGATGAACGCCCTCGGCCACCAGCCGCGCCACGCGATGGGTCAGCGTGCGCGTTTTTCCGCTGCCCGCCCCCGCGACCACCAGCAACGGGCCGTCGGCATGCTCGACCGCGGCCCGTTGAGCCTCATTCAACTCTTCACCCCACGCAGCCGTTGATGCGTGCTTGCGGCAGGCCGTGTCATTACCTTTTTGCATGATGGAGAAAACCATTCATCCGAGCTCGCCAGCATCGCCGATGCCGCTCTGGGTTTAATCTGGTGGCCAACACCCTATCAGAAAAGACGTTGAAGGTCTTGTCTTTTTTCGGAGAGGCGTCCTGGAGCCAAGGTTGGCTCAGATTGACTTCTTTTGCGGGCTGTACTACTCTTCCAATACCTACACGTGAACGGGTTAGAATTCTTTCATCCGGGAGGGACGGAACCCATGAAAACCTTGCAGGAACAACTCGTGTGGATCTCACAGACCTTATCCGGTTTGTCCAAGCAGGTCAGCAAGATCACCCAACAGGTTGGAAAGTTGACAACGCCCGCCAGGGTAAAACCCGGGCGCAGTCCGGCTAAGAAAACCTCCGGCCGGGCCGCTCGGGTGCAAAGAGATACCGTGCTGGACTCTGTCTTTGACGCCATTAAACGCAGTCGCGGCGGCATCAGCATTGCGCAATTGAAGAAGAAAACCGATCTGGGGGACCGCCAACTCAGCAATGCGCTTTACAAGCTGACCAAGAAGGGTATGGTCTACGCCAAAACACGCGGCGTTTACGTCAAAAATTGACCGGCCGGCCCGGCGGCCGTCGGTGATTCTGAGCGGAAATAGTCTTCATTCGATGAGGTTTGAAGACCATTTTTTTGATACGAGCCGCCACGTCAATCCCCTGCTCGCTTCAATTGGGCCTCGGCTTCTTCCAAATTAAGCCTGGCGGCCGGATACGCCGGGTTGATCGCCAGCGCCCGGTGAAATTTTTCTACGGCCTGTCGGAATTTTCCCTGTTCCTTCAGCGTCAGTCCGAGATTGTTGTGGGCTTCGGCATAATTCGGGTTGATGCGGATAGCCTGCTCCAAATGGTAGATCGCCCCTTCCAGATCCCCATTGCCCTTCAGCGCCACCGCCAGGTTGTTGCGGGCGGTTTCAAACTCCGACGCAAGGTCCACCGCCTGCTGCAGATGCAGGATGGCCTGCGGATAGTTCTCTTGAAGCAGGTACGCCACGCCGAGGTTGTTGTGGGCCATGTAGTTGCCGGGTTCCAACCGAACCGCTACCAGGAGCTGCTGCACGCCGTCCTGCAATCGGCCTAAGCGGACCCACGCATACCCGAGATTGTAATGCGCATCCGCGTAGTTCGGACGCAGATCGATGGCCTTTTGGAAGTTAGCCGCCGCGTCCGGCAAACGGTTGCGTTCGGACAGAGCGCTTCCAAGATTGTTATACGGGCGGGCCTTGACGGGGGACTTGTTCACGCAGTCCTGCCATAACGCCACGGCATCGCCCCAAACCTGGCTGCGCTGCCAGGTCCACCCGGCCCACAGCAAGGCGATGGCCGAAAGCACGGCCGCTGCCGCTCGCCTCCGTCTGAGCCGTCGAAAGATCCACGCGGTCAGCGCCACCAACGGCATGATGGACGGGAGATAGGTGCGGTGCTCGAATACCGTCTCCAGGCGTATGACCGAGGACTCGATCACGAGGTTGCCCAAGAACCACAGAACGGCATAGGCACTCAATGCGTCGCGGCGGGCAATGAAAATGGCGAGCACCAGGAGTCCCGCCAACGCAAGGACGGCCGGCAGCGTAACGGTCGGATCCAGAAGGGAAAACGAAAACGGAAAATCGTGGTCCAGGTTCAGGCGCGAGGGGGCCGGCCAGAAAAGCAGACTGATGTAAAACCACACGGCTCGCGCCTGGGTCAACAGACGTTGGAAGGCGGAAAAGCTGCCGTCGGAATAGGGTGCCAGAATTTCTCCCACCGGGTCTCGACTGCCGATGAAAACCAGGCCGATGGCCGCCGAGAGGACGCACACGCCAGCTAAACCGGGCAGGCTGCGTCGCAACCATCCCCCGTTAAGCCTCTGCAAGAAGAACCATTCGTAAAGATAGATGAACAGCGGCAGGGTGGCTGCAATTTCCTTAGAACCCAAGGCCAGCAGACCGGCAAGCCCGCTGATCCCATACAGAGCGATGCGCCGGGGAGCGCCCTCTGGGGCGAGCCGTGCCCGGATATAGCAAAGCATGGACAGCAGGTAGAACAAAACCGCCAAGCTGGTCATGCGTTGAACGATATAGCCGACGGACTGGGTGTGAAGCGGATGCAACATCCAGATCGCGGCAGCGAACGCAGCCACGAGGCTATCCGCTTCCCTCCGGCCGGAGAGTGCCGGCGTCTGGAACGTGATGCGGGCCAAGCCGAACACAAGAAAACCATTGAGGATGTGAATCAGGATGTTGACGAAACGGTATCCGACCACATTGGTGCCGTTAAAATAATAATTGAACGCGAAACTCACATTGGCGATCGGCCGATTGGGCAGAGGACTTTTAACCGCCGCGGCGTATAACCCGGCCGGATCGAGTGTGGAGATGCGGATGAAGCGGTTTTCGGTGATGTTGTGTTCGTCGTCGAACACGAAAGGACCGCTGAGGGCGTCCATGTAACAGAAGACGACCAGCAGCGCGGCGCCGGCGACGATCAGAAATTCGCTGGAAGATGTATCGGTTTTAGCACGCATCGTTCGCAATCGACTAAAATTAGAAGACGGCCGGAGCCCCATCCCCCTCCAGCTATCGTAGGAGAGAGGGGCGCGGAGCGGCCGAATGATCCCATCCTACCACCAAAACCCGGCAAAAGCTTCTCTTTTTGATGGTCTGACAATTCGAACAATAAATTGACTCTTAAAGAATTCCATAATACTATAAAACAGTTACTGATCAGTCTGGCACTTCGGCGAAGAGGCCAAAACGACTCCCGCAGATATCCCACGGCACGGAAGCTTATGGACGGCAGAAATTCCTACGACCGCATCTTCAACTCGATTCTGATCAGCGGCATCACCGTTTCCTGCTTTTACTGGGTATGCGAGTCGTTCATGTTTTTCTTTCTGGCGCCGGAGGCCAATTTTATCCAACATCTGATGGGGCCGGACCGGTTCAACACCTGGACGCGGGTGCTTGTATTGTGCCTGTTCGCCATCTTTGGGTCTCATATCCAGTACACGATCAACAAGGAACGCGAGGCCGACGAAGCGCTGCGTTCAAGCGAAGCGAAATACCGCAGCATCCTGGAAAGCGTCGAAGAGGGATACTTTGAAACCGACCTGCTGGGTAAAATACGATTTCTCAACGGGCCGTTGTGCCGCATTCTCGGGTACGACGCCGACGAACTCAGAGGGATGACCACTCAGGACTTCACCACACCGGAAACCGCCGCGGCGGTGGAGGGCATTCTGGATCAGGTTCAGCAGACCGGTGAGGCGACCTCTGTTTCGAATTACGTGATCTGCCAAAAGGACGGCACCCGCCGGGACCTGGAGCTTTCGCTTTCGCTCATGCAGGACGGCGTGGACCGGCCGGTAGGATTCCGGTGGGTGGTGCGCGACGTGACCGAGCGGAGGCGGGCCGAAGAGGAACGAAAAAAACTTGAGGTCCAGTTGCAGGCGGCGCAGAAAATGGAAGCAATCGGCACGCTGGCGGGCGGTATCGCCCACGATTTCAATAACATCCTTATGGGGATCCAGGGCAACGCCTCCCTCCTTGAAATTCGGCTCGAAGGCGGTCACCCGGGTCGCGAAAAGGTTAAAAACATTGAAAAGTATGTTGAAAGCGGCACCCATCTCTCCCGGCAGTTGCTGGGGTTTGCACGTAGAGGAAAATACAACGTCAAGGCCTCCGACCTAAACGATATCATTGAAAAAACCGCTTCCATGTTTGCCCGCACCCGAAAGGAAATCCGGGTGCACCGCCAATTGGCGACGGACCTCATGACGGTCGAGGTCGATCGGGGACAGATCGAGCAAGTGTTGCTCAACCTCTATATCAACGCTTGGCAGGCCATGCCCGACGGAGGCGACCTATATCTCATCACAGAGAACATTACGCTCGATGAGAATTACGTTCAGCCTTACCGCGTGAAACCGGGGCGATTTGTGAAGGCCACCGTCGCCGATACCGGCACCGGCATCGATGAAAAGGACCTTCATCGAATTTTCGAGCCTTTTTTTACCACCAAAGCCATGGGACGAGGCACCGGGTTGGGCCTGGCGTCGGCTTATGGAATCATCAAGAGCCACGGCGGCCACATCAACGTATACAGCGAAAAAGACCACGGGACGACGTTCAACTTTTACCTTCCGGCGTCGCAGCGCAAAGTGGTGGCTGAGACGAAGGCGGCTGCCCCGACGGTCCGCAAGGGGCAGGAAACGGTCTTGCTGGTCGACGACGAAGAAATGATCATCGATGTGGGGTGCGGGCTGTTGAGAGAGTTGGGGTATACGGTGATCCCTGCCCGCAGCGGTCCGGAAGCCTTGGCTATCTACCGCGAGCGTCATGCCGATATCGACCTCGTCGTTATGGACATGATCATGCCCGGAATGAGCGGCGGCGAGACGTTCGACCGCTTGAAACAGATCAATGCTCAAGTGAAAGTGCTGCTTTCCAGCGGTTACAGCATCAACGGCCAGGCCAGTCAGATCATGGAGCGCGGCTGCGACGGTTTCATCCAGAAACCATTCAACCTGCAGCAGCTTTCGGCGAAGCTGAGGCAGATTCTGGAT
>CAZEKN010000048.1:9632-11928 GCA_964512755.1 uncultured Desulfatibacillum sp.
CCAGAAACCATTCAACCTGCAGCAGCTTTCGGCGAAGCTGAGGCAGATTCTGGATGGGAAACAGATGATAGCTGATGGCTCATAGCTGATAGGGGATAGCTCGTAGCTCGTAGTCGAAATAGGGATGAGGTCTGATTTGGGATGATGGAAGAAGATGGCTTTTGCGTTCGAAGAATTGCTGGTTTACAGGAAATCATTGGATTTTGCCGCCAATGTCGTAAAAACTGCTGAAGAAATTAGCTCTTCACGCAAGCACTACAGGATTATAGAGCAGCTGGAAGCCGCCTCTACGTCGATCGCGTTGAATATCGCCGAAGGCAAGGGGCGCTACTCGAAAAAGGAGTTCAAGCAGTTTCTTTATATTTCCAGAGGGTCGTTGTACGAGACGCTCGCCTTGATAGCTTTATTCAAAAAACTTGGTTGGCTGCCGGTGGAGGTCTGCCAAAAGCTATACGCTCAAGCCGAAGAAATCAGCAAGATGCTTTCAGGCCTCATCGGTTCGCTCACTGAAGAGAATTAATTGCTTCTACATATCAGCTCCCAACCTGCCTATCTCTTTTCTATCCGTCAATTGGTGGCTATGAGCCATGAGCTACAGGCCATCAGCTGTTTTATCTGTCAATTGGTGGCTATGAGCCATGAGCTGCAGGCCATCAGCTGTTTTATTCTGCCACCGGCTCTCTCAGCAACCGTTCCACCGCCCGGGTCGCTGCGGCGGCGGCTTCGGGAAAAAACTCGGCCAAGCCGGATATGTGCCGCAGGTTGTCGGCCGTGCGCAAGACCAGCATGGCCAGATCCCCTTCCTCCATTTCGGCTGCCTCCAGAGCATGCTCCCAGGAGCCTCCCCTGGCCCAGGCATACACGGCGGCGGCCGGGCGCAGGTAGAACATCCGACCTTCGAAGCCACTGTCGATCAGGTTTTTTAGAAAAGGCGCAAGCCGGTCCGCCATGCGCTGGTAGGCGTGGATCAGGGTTTTGGTCAGAAAACGTGAGTCGATACGATCGTCGACCTCCCGCTCGTTAACAAATACTGCAACGATTGCAGCCAACAGGGTGGGGTCGCGGGGGAAGGCGTTTTGTCGAAACCCCTCGGCGATCAACAGCGGCTGATCCACCCGCAGCCGGGACGCCCAGCGCCCGTCTTCCGTCAGTTCATCATGTTCGTTCACAAAACCGGTCGCGCGCAGAAACTCCAGCCGGCGCTTGAAATCGGCCCACAGCGGTGCATGGGCCTTGGCCGCTTCCTGGCGTTGGTGGCGGCTTTTGCCAAGCTGATAGGCCGCAAACGATCTTCGGAGCAGATCCTCGATCTGCTCGGGTGGGTGAGACAGCAGGAGATTCAGCGCCATCGAGAAATTGATCCGTATCTGGCTGACGACGTCCGACGCCGGGGAGGCGAGCAACCGCAGGATGTGGGACAAATCCATGAATCGTCCCGGGACGGCCAACGCGAAGCCGATGTTGTCCATTCCGCGGCGGCCGGCCCGGCCGGTCATCTGGTGGAACTCCGTGGCGTCGAGCGGCAAAAACTGGGTTCCATTGAACCGGTCGGAATTAAGCAGGACAATGGTCCGGGCCGGGAAGTTGACCCCGGCCGCCACCGTGGTGGTGGCGAAGACGGCATCCAGCAAGCCCTCGGTCATCAAGCGTTCCAGCGTCATCTTCCAGGCGGGCAGCTGGCCGGCATGGTGGGCGCCGACCGCCTGCTCCTGAAGGAAGGGGATCTGGCGGTGGCCTGCGAGGCGCGGGTTTTGCCGGGTGAGTTCGGCGATACGGGTTCTGAGCCGTTGCCGGCGCACACGGTCCTCGGGGATATGGTCGCGGCAGCCCTCTACCGCCTGGTCGCAGTCGGCGCGCGATTTCAGAAAGAAGATCACCGGCAGGAGGTTATAACGGTGCAAAACCTCCAGCACCCGGCCGAATGGGGGCAATCGGCTGCGGGACGTGAAGCGGCGCGTACGGCGGCCCACGAAGTCGGCCACCAACGGGTGCAGTTGACGGCCTTTGCCTTTGCGGGTCGAGGACTTCAGCGGCAGCAGCAGGCCGGCGGGGTGGAGAAACAGCGGGAATAAAGGCACGGGCCGGTGCCTTTCCTGGACCACCACGCAGGGCCGGCCTCGAATGGCAGCAAGCCAGTCGGCGATGCTGTGGGCATTGCCGATGGTTGCCGAGAGAAGCAGCAGCGGAATCCGGGCCGGCAGGTAGATCATGACCTCTTCCCAGACCACTCCGCGCTCGGCGTCGCCCATGAAATGGGCTTCATCGATGACCACGAAATCCGAATCCAAGGATTCGC
>CAZEKN010000049.1:0-11757 GCA_964512755.1 uncultured Desulfatibacillum sp.
CTCAAAACCATCCGGAAGGGGATCACCCTGGATCAGGTCGTAGCGGCAATCGACATGTGCTCTAGAGCCGGCGTGACGCCGTGCGCCTCGTTCATTCTGGGGCTGCCCGGTGAAACGCCGGACACGCTGCGCGAAACCCTGGATTTCGGCAAACGTTTGGGGGACAAGGGGCTTATTTACGGCTTCCACTTCCTGGCCCCCTTCCCGGGCACGGGCGTGCGCGAACGCGCCGCCGAACTGGGCCTGCGCATCCTGACGTCCGACTGGTCGGATTATCATGCCAACCGGGCCGTCGCCGAAACCGCCACCGTCAGCCGGCGCATGCTCGATGAGATTGCCGTTGGATGGGAGGACCGCTTCAACCGATATCTCGGCGACATCAAGAATCGCATGCAACGGGGTCAGGCCTCGGCCGAAGAAGCTCATCAGGTGACCAACCTCGAACGGATCGTTTGCGTGTACGATCTGATGATGAAACGCACCGTCGAGCAAGTGGGCGAATGGACACCGGGGAATGGAGCGGGCGCCGACCCGGGCGTGAACGGCCTCATCGAACGGGTCCAAGCGACGGCAGGCGGAAACGCCGCTACAATACGGGATGCATTGACGGCCGCCGCCCAGCAGGCAAACCTGATCTGTGAGCAGGATCATGGCCGAATCCGCTGGCGCTGGCGAAATTATCTGTAAAGGCGGGGAATCGGCTGACCTTGCCCGTCGGAGGCTTCTGCCGCAAGCGGTCGGCCGGACGGCAGCCGTGGATGGATCTCGGTTTATCCGTTCAGGATATCCGTCAACTTGGCCATTTCCTGCGCGGTCTTTTCGGCCAGGGCGGCGATGCCGCTCGGGTCGAGCCCGAGCCGGCCGAGGACTTTGGAGGAGGCTTCCGGAGAGGAATCGTCAGCGCGCTTATCGCAATCGATGCCGCGTACAGCGATGTTGGCCACATGGACCAGGTCGCTGAGCCGGCAGTTCTCCTGGCATTGGTCGGGGTCATGATGCCAGGCAACGGCGTGGACCAACTCCTCGGGCATGGACCAGCTTTTGAGAATTCGCGCTCCGATGTCCGCATGGTTCGTTCCCAGGACCATGTACTCCGCCACCTCGAAGGAGATTCCCTTGACGGCCATTTCCTGGATGCTTTTCAGATCCTCCTGAACATAATCCCCGAGGATCATCTTGCCGATGTCGTGCAGTAGGGCGGCGGTGAAGACTTCATCGGCCTGAGTGATTTTCAAGGATTGAACCAGCCGGTCGGCCGCAACGGCGACGGCAACCGAATGCCGCCAGAGTCCGCCCTGGGGCAGGTCGTAGCCCGGCACCGATTTTTTCATCAGGCCGCTCATGCACATGGTGGTGACAAGCTGCAGCAGTCGCTTCCGCCCCAACAGCAGGATGGCCTGGCGCACCGAACTGATCCGCGAGGGCAGCCCGAAGTAGGCCGAATTGGTGAGCTTGAGCAGGTTCGCCGTCAGGCCGGGGTCGTACTTGATGAGATCTTCGATCCGGGCGATGCTGGAATCCGGCTCCCGGAGCAACGGCAGGAGCTTGGCCGCCGTAGTTGGCATCCCCGGAAACGACTTCACCTGGCGCATGATCCGGCTGAGGTTGTCCTTGTCCACGATGGGAAGTTCTCCTGAGTGAGGTGGCACCGATGTCCGATGGGAATCCCCGCCTTCACCCCACTAGTATCGGTGTGCAGCCTGCCGAACTTTAGCTCATTCTCTCATCAGATCTTGAACCGGCTTCGATTGAGCATTATGTATAGAAAAAAACGTTGACCGACCGGCTTCGGGAAGGATTGCAGACAGGAGATGAAGGATGAAGATCCAACAGGCCGCCTGGCTGGTGCTCGCCGCGGCGTTGATGCTGGGGTGCACGGAAAAGCGTCCGGTGCTCTACCCCAATGATCGCCTACAGCAGGTCGGGAACGACGCCGTCCAGAGGGATATCGATGCATGCATCCGACTCGCCCAGGAGGGCGGCGCCGATTCGGACAAGGGGATGGAAATCGCCAAGGATACGGCCGGAGGGGCGCTCATCGGCGGCGCTGCCGGCACCGCCGCCGGCGCAGTTTTGGGAAGTCTGGGCCGTGGCGCAGCGGCGGGAGCGGCCGGAGGGGCAGCGGTCGGTTTGACCAAGGGCATCCTGCAATCCGGCGACCCCGACCCCGTATTCAAGAACTTCGTGGATCGCTGCCTGCGTGAAAAAGGGTACGACCCCATCGGGTGGCGGTAACCCTATGCGGCCCCCGTGCTCGGGTCCTCCCTGCCTGGCGGCCGCATTCCTCGTGGTCATGATTCCGGCCGCGGATGCGCAAAGGCCTTCAACCTAACGCTTAGAAGCTCCACGTCCAGCGGCTTCAGCATGTGGCCGTCGAATCCCGATGCGGCCGCCGCATCAGCCGTCAGCTTGAAGTCGGCCGCCGTAATGGCCAGGATGGGCGTTCGGCGGCCGTTGCCGGTTTCCAGGCGACGGATGGCCTGAACCAGCGCGAAGCCGTCCATATCCGGCATTTCGATATCGGTCAGGATTAAATCGTAGGAGGCGCCTCGATAGTTCCGAAGGGCCTGGCGGCCGCTGACGGCCGTATCGACCACGAACCCCATGGCCGCCAGCTGGTTTTTCATGATTTCGAGGCTGATTTCGTTGTCCTCCACCAGCAGCACCCGATCGACGCCTCCACCGAGCGGTTGTGCCGTGCGGCGGCCTGCATCCAGCGTTTCGCGTTCTTCATCGAAGTCGGCGTAGGCCAGGGCGATGTTGCGAAAAACCGCTTCCAGATCGAGGAAGGCGTCGGCCACATCGGGGTCGAAGTGAACGCCCCGCCCGGCGCGGATGATCGCCACGGCCGTCTCGTGCGGCAGCGGCGGTTTGTAGATCCGCTTGCTGATCAGCGCGTCGTACACATCCGCCACCGCCATCAGCCTCCCGGAAAGCGGAATGGCGTCACCCCGGAGCCCGCGCGGGTAGCCGGATCCGTCCCACTTCTCCTGGTGGCTGCCCGCGATCTCCCGCGCGAGGCGCAGGAAGGTGCTCCGCCCGAGCTTCTGCTCGGTGCGCTGCAACGCTTCCTCGCCGAAGAGGGTATGTCGTTTCATCTGTTCGAACTCGGCATCGTCCAGGCGTCCGGCCTTAAGCAAAATGTGGTCGCGCACGCCCACCTTGCCGATATCGTGCAGGGGGGCCGATCGGTACAACAGCTCGATGGTTTCCTCGTCGAGCGCCGCTCGGAAGCGGGGATGGGCCCGCAGGTGCATGGCCAGGAGCTTCACGAAGTTCTGGGTGCGCTTGATGTGGCCGCCGGTTTCGGGATCGCGGTACTCCGCGAGTGTGGCCAGGCTTTCGATCATGACCGCCTGGGTGAGCCGCACATCCCGAATCTTGGTCCGGATCAAATGCTCCAGGCGATCCCGGTGCTGCTTGAGCGCCAAGTGGGTATGCACCCGCGCGCGCACGAGGTCCGGGTGAATCGGTTTGGTGATGTAGTCCACCGCTCCCAGGGCCAGTCCCTTGGCCTCGTCGGCGGCATCGTCCAGCGCCGTTAGAAAAATCACGGGGATGTGCCGCGTGGCCTCGTCGGCCTTCAACCGCCGGCAGACGTCATAGCCGTCCATGTCCGGCATGAGGATGTCGAGCAGGATCAGATCCGGCTGCGCCTTCGCGGCGATCGACAGCGCGCTGGGCCCGTTCTTGGCGGTGAGGAGCTTGTACCCGCAGCCGGCCAGGGTTTCCCGCAGGATCTGCAGGTTTACGGTGGTGTCGTCCACCATAAGGATCTTGAACGCGTCCATTCGAACCGTCATCTCAGAGCTTCGAGCTCGGCAACCAACTTCAGAATGCCTTCGAAATCAAAGTCTTCGGCCATCCGCCGGATCCGCTCGCCGATCGCCGAAAGCGCACCGGGTCGTGCGGAACTGTCTCGCGCCAACGCAATGAGTTCGGAAACATCACCCAGTTCAGCGGCCGCTCTCAAGCCGGCGGTGATGCCGGCCGCCATCTCCTGCGCGGGCGTTGGGGCGGCGGCGCCGTCCGTGCTGAGTTCCCTTCGATCGCCACCGGCCGGCATCAACGAATCAGCGGCATTCAAAGCGACCTCGAGGGCGGCGGTGAAGGCTTCCAAGGCGGGAGCCAGGGCCTTCGCATCTGCCGCCCCCTCGTAATCGACCGATTGGATCAGCCCTTCGAGTCCGGCGGCTGCCGCCTGCAGCGGCTTGGCCGCCAGGTTCCCGGCAACACCCTTGATCGCATGCACCCGGTGGCGCACATGGCCGAGGTCCCCATTGTCCAGCGCGCGGCGGAGGGTGTCGCTCTCATGACGGTGCCGGTCCACGAAATCGAGAAGCAGCCGGCGGTAAAGCGCCCGGTTGCCTTGCAGACGGCGCAGCCCCTCCGCCAGGTCAAATCCGGACAGTTCCTCCGGAAGGACGTGTTCATCGGATGGTCCCGCCCGGAGCCGGCCAGCCGACGACGCATTCACTGCTGACGCCCGCCGGCGCCGTTCCCCGGACGGAATCCACTGGATCAGGGTTTCGAGTAGCAGGTCCGGATCGATCGGTTTGGTCATATGGGCGTTCATCCCGGCCGCGATGCTTTTCACCGAATCGCCGGACATGGCATTCGCCGTCATGGCGATGATGGGAAGCGGCGGCACGCCCCGCTTCCGCCTTCCGTCTTCCCACTTCCGAATTTCATCCGTGGCCGCATAGCCGTCCATGACCGGCATCTGCACATCCATCAGGACGGCATCGAAAGCCTCCCGCCGGACCCGCTCGACGGCCTCTCGGCCGTTGACGGCCAGCGCCACGTCCAACCCGGCCCCCCGGAGGATCTCCAGCGCCACCTGTTGGTTGATCTCGTTGTCTTCGACCAGCAGGACCCGAGCGCCGGCCAGCCGCTCAGCGGCGGACGCCGTCTGCTCCGCGGGTCCCGGCGTGGACATCCGCGGCCGCGCGCTGGAGAAGATTCCCATGATGGTGTCGAACAGCAGCGAGGGGCTGACCGGCTTGAGCAGAACCCCATCCAGGCCGGCGGCGTCGGCGTCGCGCAGAATGTCCTCCCGCCCATAGGCGGTGACGAGGATCACCGGCGTAAGCTTTCGGCCGCTGCAGGCCTTGATCCGACGGGCCACCTCCATCCCGTCCATCCCCGGCATCTTCCAGTCGACAACCACCAGCTCGTAGGGCCGCCCGTCCGGCGGTGCCGCAAACCGGGCCAGACCCTCCGCTCCGGAAGCCGCCTCGCTCACGGCGAAGGTGAAAGATTCCAGCATCTCCCGCAGGATCTCCCGGGTTGTTGGATGGTCGTCCACCACCAGCACCCTCATTCCCCTCAACGACGGGGGGGCTTCGGGACGGCGGCAGGCGACCCCGCGGCCGACGCCGAATTCAGCGCTGAAGCTGAAGGTGCTGCCTCGCCCCGGCTCGCTCTCCACCCGGATGTCGCCGCCCATCATCCCCACCAGCCGCTTGCAGATGGCCAGTCCCAATCCCGTGCCGCCGAACCGGCGGGTCGTGGAGGTATCGGCCTGGGAGAAAGTCTCGAACAGCCGCGCCGTCTGAGCGGCGGTGAGTCCGATGCCCGTATCGCGGACGCTGAAGCGCAGGCAGGCGGTGTCGGTGTCGGCCCGAATCAATTCGGTCGAAACCATGATTTCGCCCGCCTCGGTGAACTTGACCGCGTTGTTGGCCAGATTGATCAGCACCTGCCCCAGGCGCAGGGGATCGCCGACGAGGGTGCGCGGCACATCGCCGCCGATACGGAGCAGGACTTCGAGCGCCTCTTTTTCGTGGGCTTTGACGGTGATCAGGCCGGCCAGGTTGTCCAGGACGTCATCCAGGTTGAAGGGAGCCGACTCCAGCTCCAGTTTGCCGGCCTCGATCTTTGAAAAATCCAGGATGTCGTTGATGATTCCGAGCAGCGAGCTTCCGGCCGTGTGAATCTTCTCAAGGTAGTCCCTCTGCCGCGGTGTCAGGCCCGTCTTCAACGCCAGGTGCGCCAGGCCGAGGATGGCGTTCAGCGGCGTACGGATCTCATGGCTCATGTTGGCGAGAAAATTTCCCTTGGCCCGACTGGCGGCTTCAGCCGCTTCCTGGGCCTGGCGCAGCTTCTCTTCGGCCTTCTTCAGCTCACCCACGTCGTGAATGTTGCCGAAGATCGCGGGCTTTCCCTGCAGCCTCATCTGCACCAGAGTGATTTCGCAGGGAATGGGACTGCCGTCGGCGGCCACATGCATCCACTGGAAGCGCTGAAAGCCCTTATCGTATGCGGCTCTCAAATAGCGGGCGGCGGCGTCCGGCGAAGGCGTCCCATCCGGCTGGCGGGGCGGGGAGAGCTCGAAGAACCGCTCCACGAACTCTTTCGGGGACTCGAGCTTGAACAGGCGCTGCAACGCCGGATTGCAGTCGATCGGCCGCGCCTGGTCGTCGAAGATGACAAAGCCGTCGGCCGAGTTCTCATAGATGGCCCGCATCCGTTCTTCCATCTCGCGGGTTTCGGTGATGTCGCTGAACACCATCACCGCGCCGATCACATTCCGGTCCAGACGGAAAGGGGTGGCGGAAACCTGAGCCGCAAACCCCGATCCGTCCCGTCGCCACAACGTTTCTTCGGCGCGGTGCTGAACGGTTCCACGGGCGAGGGCTTCGTGCAGCGGACAGGCTTCCGTCGGATAGAGACTTCCGTCCGGACGGCGGGAATGGATGATATCGTGAATCGGGCGGCCGATCAGTTCGCTTTCGCTGAAACCGAGCATGCGCCCGGCGGCCGGGTTGACGAAAATGGCCCGGGCGTCTCGGCCTACGCCAATGATTCCGCTGCTGACGGACTCCAGAACGAGCCGCAACCGCTGCTCGGCGAGCATCGCCGCCGCCTCTTCCCCCGCATGCTTTTCCGGCTCAGCGGTGAACCGCGAGCGCTCAGCACCGCGCGGCTTGGTTTTGTGGGAGACGGCGCGTTTCAACGATGTTCCACCTCGCGGGTTAAGGGCGCATCGAAACGGGAAAATGGCAGCGCTCCGGAGCGAACCCGTCTGCCTGATTGAAGCTATGTCATCGTTTCGGCCGATTCGGAAAAAACCCGGCCGGCTGAATCAGGTGGGAATGATTCGTGTATCGGCAATTAGGGAGTCTTTCATGAGAGAAAATCGATGCAGGCGGATTTCGTATTTGGCCCCAGCGCGCTCGGGCCGGGTGTCAAGGAGGTGGGGTCCGGCGCTGCGGGGGTTCGGCTGCAGCGCCGGCAGCCAATGTTTCAATCGCCGAAGGAGATGCCGATATCCCGTGCCGTTAAAATGGTGTCGCCGTCCAGCGGAACCGTCTTCATTCGGCGGATGCTCGCTTCCAGCGGCACGTAATTGACGGCCGGCGGGTCCAGCGCGACCATGATGCCGGAGCGGCCTTCGCCCAGCGCGCGGACGGCGGCCGCACCGAAGCGCAGCGAGATGAGCCGATCGCTGGCGGTGGGCCGCCCGCCCCGCAGCAGATGACCGAGAACCACCACGCGGGATTCCTTGCCGGTCAACTTCTCCAGCTCCGCACTGACCTTCTGGCCGACGCCGCCCAGACGCTCCATTTTTCCGGCGGTTTTTTCTTCCAGCACCGTGCGGCCGCCGTCCTTGGGAACGGCGCCCTCCGCGACCACGATAATCGAAAAATGCCGCCGGCAGCGCTCGCGCTCGGAGATCTTGGCGGCGACCCGAGAGATGTCATAGGGAATCTCGGGGAGCAGGATGGCATCGGCCGAGGCGGCCAGGCCGGCGTGCAGCGCGATCCAGCCGGCGTAGCGGCCCATGACTTCGACCACCATGATGCGCTGGTGCGACTCGGCCGTCGAATGCAGACGGTCGATGCAGTTGGTCGCAAAATCCACGGCGGTGTCGAAACCGAAGGTGACCACGGTCCGGTCCAGGTCGTTGTCGATCGTCTTGGGGACCCCGATCACGCTCAGGCCCTTGCGGTGCAGGGCGTTGGCGATCTCGAGCGAGCCGTCGCCGCCGATGGCGATCAGGGCGTCCAGGCCCTGCCGCTGGAAGAGGGCCACGAGCTCGTCGGTGCGGTCCTTTTCGACCACGGTCCCGTTCTCCAACGTCACCGGGTAACGCAGCGGATTGCCACGGTTCGTCGTCCCGAGGATGGTGCCTCCGAGATGGGTAATGCCGCGAACGGTGTTGCGGTCGAGCGGCACCAGCCAGCCCTGGGGGTAGTCCGCAGGGCACAGCAGACCGTTGTAGCCGTCCCGAATGCCCGCGCACTCCCAGCCGCGATTTGAAGAAGCGAGCACGATCGCCCGGATGACGGCGTTCAAACCGGGGGCGTCCCCGCCGCCGGTGGAAATGGCAATCCGTCGGATGTTCATGCAGCACATTCTCCTCTTCGGCGTTTTTTCTACTGCTTCTATTATAAACGAATTTTCCCTTTGCGTTAAGCTTTGATGCCATCACGCTTTGCTTCTCAGGAAATTATTCGGTCCCCCCTAAAATTGTCGAGATCTTATCGCATACCTGCTTCAGGTCTTCACCGATCCGCATGAGCACGTCCATCGGCATTCGTTCGCTCGGCCCGGCGACACTGACCGAATACACGGCAAATCCCGTATAATCCGAAACCGGGGCCGCCACCCCGCTCATCCCGGCAAAATATTCTTCGCAGTTGATGGCGAATCCCCTTCTTCGAATAGCCGCTATTTCCTCCTTGAATGCCTTTGGCGAGGTGATGGTCCTGGCGGAGAACGCTTTTAGATTTTTCATATGCCCGCAAAAACCGTCTCTTTCATGCTCGGGCCGGAAAGCGATAATCGCCTTGCCTTGAGCCGTACAATAGATGGGATGGCTGGTTCCAACGGCGATATCCATCCGGTATTGATGGCTGCTCTCGATTTTATTGAGGAAGACGACCTGATCCCCGTTGCGAACGACGAGATTGACCGTCTCGTTGTATTTTGAAGATAGCTCCTCCATGAACGGCCTTGCGATTTGCCGGATTCCCAATCGGTTGATGTACGTCATGGCTATCTCGAAGAGCCCCGTTGTCAACCGGTAGCCCCCATTGGCATATTTCGACAACAGGCCCAGGTCCCGGAACGTCAGCAGATAGCGATGGCAGCCGCTGCGGTCCATTTTTGCTTCCGTGGCGATTTCTTCGAGAGACATGGCACCGCCCGCGGCCAATATCTTGAGAAGCTTGATGCCTTTTTCCAGCGAACCGATGTGGTAATAATTCGGCTTTTTGCGGCGCAGCATCATAAAGCGGCCTCGGGTTGATGCATGATCTTCATGGGGGGGAAACGAAGCGGCAACGTCTGCATCGAAACCAAGCCCCTCTTCCCCGGGAGAGCGGCAGAATCCCCCGGGAAGAAGAGGCTTGGGGTTTCTCATGAAATCATTTTCTTTAACTGAGCCAGGGTGTCCTCCGGCATTTTGAACGAATGCTCGGCCGCCGGGAACTTCGCTTCCGACACATCCTGTTTGTAAGCCTTCAGGGCGTCCAGAATGACCGGACGGATCTTCGTATACTGTTTCACGAACTTGGGCACGAACCGGTCAAAAAGGCCGACCATGTCGTGCGTGACCAGGACCTGGCCGTCGACGTCCGCACCGGCGCCGATGCCGATGACCGGCACCCGCACCGATTCGGCAACGAGTTTTCCGAGGGGCGCCGGCACGGCCTCCAGAATGATCGAAAACGCGCCGGCCTGTTCGAGCGCCTTGGCATCATCGATGATCTGCTTGGCGGCGGCGGCGTCCTTGCCCTGCATCTTGAACCCGCCCAGCGCGCTCGCCGTCTGCGGCGTCAACCCGATGTGGCCTTGGACCGGTATCCCGGCCTTTACGATGGCTTCCACGGTCGGTGCGAAGTAAACCCCGCCCTCGAGTTTGACCACATCGCAGCCGCCTTCCTTCATCAGGCGGCCGGCGTTGGTGATGGCTTCACGGATGGAGGTGTTGTAGCTCATAAACGGCATGTCGCCCACCACCAGGCAGGTCTTGCACCCGCGCATGACGGCCTGGATGTGGTGGACCATGTTGTCCATGCTGACGCCAACGGTGCCCTGAAGCCCCATCACCACCATCCCCAGCGAGTCGCCGACCAGCACGATGTCGACTTCGGCCTCGTCGGCCATCAGGCCGAAGGGGTAATCGTAGGCCGTGATCATAACGAGCTTGCGCTTGTCTTCCTTAGCCTTTTGGATGTCATGAATCGTAATTTTCGGTCTAGCCATGGGTTGCTTGGTCCTCCTTCAGTAGTCTTGAAATAATACATCAAAATAATTTAATACAAGATTAGATTGTCCTGTTCTTCAAAGTCAATAAAAAAAGCCTCTGACACTTTAATTTTTATGATACACTCTAATCATATTTTCGCTTCCCTCCCCGAACGGGAGGGCCCGCAGGAGGGAATCCCAATGAAACAGCGGCGAATTCCGTCTATCTGCATCGTATCAGCAGCGCTGATCCTTCTTCCGCTTGTTGCCGGCGCGGACCGCTGCGTCGAGGGCGACTGCGTCAACGGAAGAGGCGTCATGGAATACGCCACCGGACACACGTATACCGGCGAGTTCAAGAACGGAATGCGCGAGGGGGAGGGAGCCATGACTCTGCCCGGCGGTCGGACGCTTAAGGGCCGATTTCAATACAACACGATTTTCGACGGGACCTACACCTACCCGGACGGCAAGGTCTACACCGGCCAATGGGAGCTTCGCGAGCGCAACGGCCGGGGAGTGCTGAAATACGCCGACGGGCGGGTGTATGAGGGGGAGTTCAAGAGCGGTTTGCGGCACGGCCGGGGAGTCATGACCTGGCCCAGCGGACGCCGCTACGAAGGCGACTTCGTCCGCGGATCGCGCACCGGTAAGGGAATCTTGAATTATCCAGACGGCCGGGTCTACAGCGGCGACTTCGTGGACGGAGAGATGACGGGCCGGGGAGTGATGACTCTACCGAACGGCAAACGGCTAGAGGGGAAATTCATCAAAGGCGAACTCATCGAAGCTTCGCGGTAGGGGACAGCTTCCGACAACCGGGGATCCCAGCAAGGGCCGCCGGCTGCCAAACGCCCCGGTTTTCGCCTTGCAGCAGCCGGTCCAAAAGCAAGCCGCCGGCGCGTGGTGACAAGAGAATCGACCCCGGCAGTCAGCTTCGGTCTATTTTCAAAAGCTGCTGATTGTGCAGCTTGGTGAGCAAAAAGAGCGCGATAACCGAACCAGCCAGGCACAAAAACATATCGCTCTGCGTGTCCCAGATGTAACCCTGTGTCCCGAGAAAGGCCTCGGTGTCCGTCGGGTTGGATAGGGACGCCAGCCATTCTACGATTTCATATAATGCGGAGAACGCCAACGGTATGGCGATAGAAATAAAACCGAGCCACTTTCCGCGCCGCAGCGGCGATGTCCGCGATACGATCTCGCGCGTATAGATGGCGGGGCCAAACCCCTGCATGAAATGCCCGATTTTATCGTAGTTGTTTCGAGTCCAGCCGAACCATTCCTGCATCCAGAAACCCAACGGCACTTTGGCATAGGAGTAATGCGCACCCAGCATCAGGATCACGGCGTGGATCGCGATCAGGGTATAGGTCAAACTGGTCAATGGAAATCGTTTGTAGGTCAGCAGGATGACCGGCAACGCCAGCATGACCGGCAGGGTTTCCAGGAGCCATGTCAGACGGGTGTCCACGGGATTGATTCCGGACCAAACGCCGAAGACGAGCACGGTGATCAGCAGTAGAAAATGGTACGCTCTTGACGCCATATTATCATCTG
>CAZEKN010000050.1:0-8678 GCA_964512755.1 uncultured Desulfatibacillum sp.
TGCTGGGCATTGACGGACGGGATGTTCGCATTCTGGCGACGGACATTTCACGCTGCGTGCTGAAAAAGGCCCGTCAGGCCGTTTATCCCCAGACCGTCGTCCAGGAAGCCCCGCTGCCGCAATATCGAAAGTACTTCATCGGTCTGCACCATGACCGCAGCGGCGCGGTTCGGGTTGCTGCAGAGGTGCAGCGGCTGGTGCACCTGGCGTATCTCAATTTGATGGAACCTTGGCCGATGAAGGGCGGGTTTCAGGTGATTTTCTGCCGCAACGTGATGATTTACTTCGACCGGCCCACTCAGCAGACGCTGATCCAGCGTTTCTGGGACATTCTTGATGACGGCGGGTATTTGTTCGTTGGGCATTCGGAAGGTCTGTCGGCGATCCAGCACCGCTTTCGCTACGTGCGACCGGCGGTATACCGCAAATAAGACCTGCCGCTTATTGGAGACGATTGGTTCATGAACATCACCGTATCGGTCGGTGACATGAAAACCGGACGTACCGGCGACATCCTGGTGACCCATGCGCTGGGCAGCTGCCTGGGATTGATGGTGTTCGACCCGGTGGCGAAGGTCGGCGGACTGCTGCACGCCATGCTGCCGCTGTCCAGCATCAATCCGGAAAAAGCCAAAGGCAACCCGGCCATGTTCGTGGATACCGGGGTGCCGCTGCTCTTCAAGTCGGTCTACGAAATGGGGGGCGCGAAGGAGCGGCTGATCGTCAAGGCCGCCGGCTGCGGCAATCCGATGGGCAAAAACGAAATCTTCAAAATCGGTGAACGCAATTACACGATTTTGAAAAAACTCCTTTGGAAGAACAACATCCTGTTGAAAGCCGAGAATGTGGGCGGAACGGCCAGCCGTACGATTCACTTCGAGGTGGATACCGGGGTGGTGTTGCTGAGCTGCAACGGCTCCAAAGGTCCCTTATGAGATCCAACATGCGTATCGACCAGATCGGCGGAGTCATCAAGGCCTTTCCCGCGATGCCCGGAGCGGCGCTCAAGCTGCTGACCCTGGCGGACGCGCCGTGCGCCACCGTTCAGCAGATCGAAGATGCCCTGCGCCAGGACCCGGGTCTGACGGCGAACGTGTTGAAGCTGGCCAATTCGGCTTATTTTGGAATTCCTTCCAAGATCGGCTCGGTGCGCCAGGCGGTCATGTTGCTCGGCTTGAAGCGCTTGGTCCAGATGGTGGTTACGACCTGTGCCGGCGCCGTCATCGATCGCGGGGTGCCGGGTTATGATTTGCCTGCCGGCGAGCTTTGGCGCCACTCGCTGGCCGTATCCGTGGCCGCCAAGGGGCTGGCTGCCGAACTCAAACTTCCGGCCGCCGATGAAATCTTCACGGCCGGCTTATTGCACGATGTGGGCAAACTCATTCTGGGGCATTTCGTTCAGGAGGATTATCCCGAAATCGAGCGGGCCCTGGCTCAAGGGATGACATTCGAGGGGGCGGAGGCGGCCGTTCTGGGAATCGACCATGCGGAGATCGGTGCGCGGGTGCTGGCCCAGTGGTCCCTGCCGGAAAACATCGTTCATGCCGTGCGGTGGCATCATGCTCCGGAAAAATTCGGGAGCGTCGACATCATGCTCGACGTGGTGCACGTGGCCAACATGCTGTGTTTGATGATCGGGATCGGAGTGGGACGTGAAGGGCTCCTGCATGAGCCGTCCCCTATCGTCACCCGACGCCTGGGACTTGGGCCGCTTCACCTGGAGAAAGTCGCCAGCCAGACCTTGCAGTGGGTCAGCGAGCTGTCGCAGGCAATGGCGGTTGCGTAACCCGAAGCGCTGCCGAACAGGTGTTGCGGCGGCGGGTCATTGATGAAGACCAGAAAGCGAACAGGTGGTCCATGGCAGTCAACATTCTCATCGTCGACGACAGTGGCGTGATGCGGTCGATGATTCAAAAAAGCGTGCAGATGAGCGGCCTCCAAATCGGGGAAATCCACCAGGCCGCCAACGGCCGAGAAGGACTGGATGCGCTCGATCAGCACTGGATTGACTTGGTCATCACCGACATCAACATGCCGGTGATGACCGGCGAAGAGATGATCGGGCAGATGCACGAACGGCCCGACTTGAAGACCATCCCGACCATCGTGGTCTCTACTGAGGGCAGCCAGACCCGCATCGAGCGGTTGAAACGCAAGGGTTTGAAGTTTATCCACAAGCCTTTCACCCCGGAGAAGATACGGGACACGGTCAAAGACGTTCTGGGCAGCGAGGTGTTCAATGAACCCAATGCTTAACCACAAATTGGTCGAGGTGACGGCGGACACGCTGGAAAAACTGGCGTTTATTTTTACGTTCCCGGCGGAGGAGGCACCGGTGATCGACGAACAGAGCCAGGAGATCGTCCGCGTGGACTTCAGCGGTCCGTTCGGCGGCGGCATGGAGCTGAGCCTGCCGTCTTCGGCGCTGGGCGAACTGGCCGTGAACATGCTGGGAGCTGAGGAGGGCGAGGATCTGTCGCCCGAGCAACAGCGCGACGCACTAAAAGAACTCATCAACGTGGTTTGCGGCAACCTGCTGCCTATTTTGGCCGGCCACGCCGAGGAATTCAACCTGCGCCCCCCTTACTTGGCCTGCAGCGGGAGCCAGGCTTGGAACGATCCGGCGGCCGTCGGTTATCTGATCTTGGAAAACGGGGTTTGTCGGGTGCGAATGCGACTGGATCGTTCGCCGGAGCAGTGCCTGCCGGCATTGGGGCCAACCGACGAGCCTCTATCGAATTGAGGAATGAGCCATGATCAAGGTGCTGGTGGTGGATGACTCCGCAGTCGTTCGCAAGGTGATCTGCGACGAGCTGTCGCGGTATAATGACATTCAGGTCGTTGGAACGGCGGTCGATCCCTACTTCGCCCGGGATAAGATCGTGGAATTGAGCCCGGACGTCGTAACGCTCGATCTTGAAATGCCGCGCATGGATGGGCTCTCGTTTCTATCGAAGCTGATGAAGCATCACCCGATGCCCGTCGTGGTGCTCAGCTCGCTGACGCCGAAAAACAGTGAATTGGGGATCAAGGCGCTGGATCTCGGTGCGGTGGAAGTGCTCTGCAAGCCGGGGGCCTCGTATTCAACCAAGGACATCGCCCAACCGCTCGTACACGCTATCCGTTCGGCGGCGGCGGCCAAGATCGCCGTGTCGCCGGCCAAGGCGACCGGCGCCGCGGAGCGTCAGCCGTTCGAAAACCTGCTGGTCCAGACCACCCACAAAATTATCGCCATCGGCGCCTCCACCGGTGGCACCAAAGCCATCGAAGCGGTGCTGAGCCGAATGCCTCCCACGGCACCCGGCATCGTCATCGTCCAGCACATGCCGGAGCATTTTACAACCTCATTCGCCAAACGGTTGAACGATATCAGTGCGTTGCAGGTTCGTGAGGCCCGCGACAACGACCATGTGATTCCCGGTGTGGCCCTCATTGCTCCCGGCAACCATCACATGCTGCTGGCCCGCAGCGGCGGAACCTACGTAGCCAAGATCAAAGACGGCCCGCGGGTTCATTACCAACGTCCCAGCGTGGATGTCTTGTTTCATTCCGTTGCCCAGACGGCCGGTCGAAACGCCGTCGGTGCCATTCTCACTGGAATGGGAGCCGACGGTGCCCAGGGGCTGCTCGCCATGCGCAACAGCGGCGCCTATACCCTGGCACAGAACGAGGCCAGCTGCGTCGTTTTCGGCATGCCCAAGGAAGCCATCAAATTGGGGGCCGCCGACGAGGTGGCGGCCCTGGAAGACATGACCCATTCCATCTTGCAGGCCCTACAGGCGCAACCCAAGGCCCGTCGGGCCGCGGCGGGAGGCTGACCATGACCCATCTTTTCGGGGTGCTGACCACCGGTACGAGCGCCTTGTTGACCCAGCAGCGGGCGATCAACGTCACCGGCAACAACATCGCCAACGTGAACACGCCGGGATACTCGCGGCAGAAACTGAACCTGGAAACCAGCACGCCCGTCTATACCGCCGCCGGGCTGATGTCCTTCGGCGTCAACTCAACCGGTATCGAGCGCGTCTACGACCGCTTTCTCGGCGTTCAGTTGAACAACGAGAATGCAGCGCTCGGACGCTGGGAAGCCCAGCAGGGCATGCTCGACCGCGTCGAGGTCGTCTTCGATGAAAGCGACGGCTATGGATTGAACCAGGCGATGAGCGACTTCTGGAACGCCTGGCAAAACCTCAGTCTGAATCCGTCGGGATCGACCGAGCGCTCGATGGTGGCCGCGACCAGTCAGGGACTAGCCGACGCCATTCGCGAGAAGTACGCTGAACTCGAACAGATCCAGGAAGACATCGATACCGCACTGGAGAGCGGCGTTGAAACGGTCAACCGGCTGGTTGCGCAGATCGCCGACTTGAACCAGAAAATCGCCAGTACGGAAAGCGGCGGCATCTCCGCCAACGACTATCGCGACAGCCGCGATTTGGTGTTGAAACAGCTGGCGGAAATCATCGATATCAAGAGTTTCGAGAATTCCGACGGGCAAGTGGTCGTTTCGGTGGCCGACGGGCGCCCGCTCGTCGAAACCGGCACCACCCGGCAGCTCCAAACGCAGACCAATGCCGACGGCCATACCGAAATTTTGTGGCCGGACGTCAGCAACAGTCCGGTGACCATCACCAGTCGGATCACCGGCGGCAAGATCGGCGGATGGCTGCAAACCCGGGATACGCAGATCGCCGGCTACCAGGACCAGTTGGATGCTCTGGCGGATGGACTGAGAGGACAGGTCAACGCGGTTCACGCGGCCGGCTATGGCCTCGACGGGAGCACCGGCACCAATCTTTTCGACAACAGCACCAGTGGAGCGGCCGACTTCCGGGTCAACCCGGACATTCTCAGCAATCTCGATCTCATCGCCGCTGCCGCAACATCTGGCGGGGTTCCCGGCAACGCGGACAACGCCATTGCCGTATATGACCTGCGCACGGCGATGACGATGAGCGCTGGTACCGCAACGTTCGACACCGCCGTCAACACCCTGGTCAGCTCGGTCGGTTACGATGTGCAAACCGCCACGGCCAACTCCAGTCATCAAGCCGAAATGATGACCTATCTGGAGAACTACCGTGAATCCGTGTCCGGGGTTTCGCTGGATGAGGAAATGGTCAATCTGGTGAAGTTCGAGGCGGCTTACAACGCCGCGGCCAAAATGATCAGCATGGCGGATGACATGCTCAACACGTTAATGAGCATCGTCGGTTAACGCGAGGCCTCGAACGGCTGGGCTCATTGGGCGTTTGGCCTTTTTTCTGGAGGAGAAAATGCGGATCACTCAAAATATGATGTCCAACATTTTCATGAACAATTTGCGCCGCCAAACCGAGGCCATGCTTCAGCGTCAGGAACAGATCGCCTCCCAAAAACGGATCAACCGACCGTCGGACGATCCCAGCGGGATGGGTCGGGTGCTGGCGGGGCGATCCAGCCTGTCCGCAATCAGTCAGTATGCGGACAACATCAAGCAAGGCAAAACCCGGCTGGAGTTTTCGGAGGAAACCTTGAAACTGGTCGATGATCTGGTCCAGCAAGCCCGCCGCGTCGCCGAGGAAAAAAGCGGTGACAGCGTCACGGCTGCCGAGCGGTCGTTTGCCGCAGAGCAGGTAAAGGAGATCTACGACCAGGTGCTTCAGCTGGCCAACTCCAAATTCGGCGAGCGTTACCTGTTTTCCGGTGACCAAACGAATACGGCTCCTTTCGTGCGGGACGATGACTACAACGCCACCTACCAGGGTGACGACGGCAGCTTCAAGATTCCGATCGCCGACCATGTGGTCGTCGATATCGATGCGGATGGTCGAAATTACTTTCAAGCTGAGGCCGACGGGGGGGTCAACATCTTCGACGAGCTGCGCGATCTGATCAACGGACTCGAAAACACGGATTTGGAGGCTGGCTCGACCCAAATCCGTGCAACCGTCGATCCGCTCCAAAACGCCCACGTGCAGATCATGAACAAACGCTCCGAAGCCGGACCCAAACTCTACCGCCTGCAGGCCACCGAGGAGCACTGGACCAACGTCAAAACCACGGTTCAGAACGCCATCGGACGGGAGGAAGATGTCGATGTGGCTCAAGCGGTGATCGAGTTGAAAAACCTCGAAACCGCTTACGAATCCACGCTGGCCGCGGCATCGCGGATCATCCAGCCCAGTCTGGTCAACTTCTTGAAATAGCCTGGCACGTCGGTCGGTTCGTGGTCCGATACCGGCCGGCGTCGAGGGGAGCCTGCCACGCGTCCGCCGACATCCTCCGGTGATGGGCGGCCGCATCGATTGGGGGCCATCATGACCGTCAGAAAACTCCTGTTGATCCTGTTGCTGACCGCTGGCTTCGCTGTGCCGTCGCCGGCATGCGCCCTGGATGCTCAGAGCCTCGCCCGCCTGAAAAAAGCAGGCGTCGAGGATGCGACCATCGAAATCATGGTCCGGGAGCGGACCATAGAAACCGCGGCGTTCACGGTCGCGGACATCCTTGCCATGAAGCGCGCCGGTATCGGGGAGCAGGCCCTGCGGACCCTCATCCGCGAAGGGTCCTTTCTGAAGGACCGCGAACCGGTCGTTTACGGCAGCGAGCTGCGTTCCATCCGCCTGACCACAGCGAATGACATCATTCGGTTGAAGCAGGCCGGCGTCAGCGACGAAGTGTTGCAGGCCATCGTCGCGGCCAGCCGGCGCGGTTCAGATGTGGAGCGGGAGCAGGCCTTGCGGCGATTGCAGGAGACGGGTGTATGGGTGGAGCTTCCCCGGTGAACGGCGGGTCGGCGGACCGGCTCACGGAGCGATGCGATGAAGACCAGCGCCTGGAGCGACAACGGGCCCAGTCCCAAAAGATGCGCTCGATCGGCCAACTCGCCGCAGGCATCGCTCACGAGATCAACACCCCCACCCAGTACGTCGGCGACAACCTTCGCTTTTTAAAAGACGCCTTCGAGGACCTGGCGGGTCTGTTGCGCTCCGGCGAAGATCTGCTGAAGGCCGCTCGTTCCGGCGCCGTGCCGCCCGAAATGGTCGATCGCCAGGCCGCGGCGTACGAACGAGCGGACTGGGAGTATTTGATGGTTGAGGTTCCCGGCGCCATTCAACACGCGCTGGACGGCGTCGACCGGATCTCCCAAATCGTGCGGGCCATCAAAGAGTTTGCGCATCCCGGCCCGGCGGAGAAGTCGACCGCCGACTTGAACGCGGCCATCGAAACCACCCTGACGGTCGCTCGAAACGAGTGGAAGTACGTGGCCGACCTGGTGACCGATTTCGATCCGAACCTGCCGCCGGTTCTCTGCCATCCGGCCGAGATCAACCAGGTGATCCTGAACATGGTCATCAACGCAGCGCATGCGATCGAAGACGCCGTGCCCCACCGATGCAGGCCAAAGGGTGTCATCACGATCCGGACTCGGCGCCGAGACGGCTGGGCCGAGATCCAAATCGCAGACAACGGCATCGGAATCCCGGAGCACATCCGGCCGCACATTTTCGATCCGTTTTTTACCACCAAAGCCATCGGGCGGGGAACCGGCCAGGGCTTGGCCATTTGCTATCCGGTGATCGTGGAAAAGCACGGCGGCATGATCACCCTCGAGTCCGAAGAAGGCCAGGGCACCACGTTCACCCTGCGGCTGCCGCTGACGCAAGAGGCCATCCACCCATGACCGCGCCGGCGCGGTGTGCGGTTTTATTCGTAGACGACGATCCTCGGGTGCTGCAGGGTCTGCGCCGCATGCTGCATGCGGAGCGTCATCACTGGACCCTGCAATTTGCCGCAAGCGGCCGCGAGGCGCTTGCCTGCCTCGAGCGCAACTCCTTCGACGCGCTGGTGACCGATCTGCGCATGCCGGACATGGATGGCGTTGAACTGCTGACGTTCGCCATGGAGCGCCATCCGAATGTGGCCCGGATCGTCCTTTCCGGCGAGATTGATCCGTCCGCCGGCTTTAAGGCTGTGCGCTGCGCCCACCAGTTCATCGCCAAACCCTGCGACGCCGATACCCTCAAGACCGCTTTAACTCGGGCCTTTGCGTTGCGTCGTTTGATCTGCGACCACCGGATGAAGGCGCTTTTGTCCCGGCTGGAAAACCTGCCCAGTCAGCCGGCGCTCTATAGCGAGGTGATGGCCGCGATCCAGTCGCCCAATTCCTCCTGTCGAAAGGTCGGGGAGCTGATTGCCCGCGATGCGGGCATGACGGCCAAGGTCCTACAGCTGGTCAATTCCGCATTCTTCGGTCTGGCTCATCGGATCGGGGATGCTCAGGAAGCGGTGGCGCTGCTGGGAACCGACACGATCAAGGCCCTGGTGCTCGGCGCCCAGGTTTTTTCGCAGTTCGATTCGAAGCGAATCAACGCACTCGGGCTGGATACGCTTTGGCATCACTGCCTGGCGGCCAGCCAGTGCGCCCGGACCATCAGCGCCGTCGAGAAGCTGCCCCGCCCGGTGCAGGCCGAGGCCTTCACCGCGGGCATTCTCCACGATGTGGGCAAACTGGTTCTCGCGCAGAATTTCCCCGAGGCCTATGCCGAGATCCTGCAGCGGGCCCAAATGCGAGATCGAACGTTGCCGGATCTGGAAACCGAACGTTTCGGCGGCTCGCATGCTGAGCTGGGCGCCTATCTCATGGGATTGTGGGGGCTGGACGAAGCCATTATCGATTCCATCGCCGGCCATCACGG
>CAZEKN010000050.1:8778-11674 GCA_964512755.1 uncultured Desulfatibacillum sp.
AAAAAAATGCCGATCGAGACGGTAGACAGCGGTCGTGCAGGCCTGGAGGCCATCGGCGCTCAGGGGCCGTTTTCGGTCGTCGTCACGGACTATTGCATGCCCGAAATGAATGGTATCGAATTCTTGACCCGGGTCCGGCAGGCTGCGCCGGAAACGGTGCGCATGCTGCTGACCGGCAGCGCCGACCTTCAAGCGGCCATCCAAGCGGTCAATCAGGGCAACATCTACCGCTTTCTGACCAAGCCCTGCTCGCCCGAGCAGTTGGTGGAGGCTCTGGAATCCGGCACCAAACAGTATCGGCGCGCTCGCCGGGAACGCAAATTCAATCAGCGCACCCGCCGGTGGCTGAACCAGGCCATGGAAGTTCAGCAAAACCTGATGCCGCGCTCTGGCCCCGGCCTGGAAGGCATCGACGTTTGCGGCCGAAGCATTTATTGCGATCACACCGGCGGCGACTACTACGACTATTTTGAAACGAAGACCGCGGATGGCGCGAAGCTTTACGCGGTGGTGGGAGATGTCTCCGACCATGGGCTGCCGGCGGCGCTGCTCATGACCACGGCAAGGGCCTTTTTAAGGGAAGCCGCCAGCCGGCCCGGGAGCGTCGCCAACGTTGTGGCCCGGGTCAACCGTCAACTCAGCCGGGACGTGCAGGCCACCGGGCGTTTCATGACCCTATTTTTAGCTGAAATCGATCGGCCCAACCGGATCATCCGATGGATTCGCGCCGGCCACGAGCCGGCTCTCGTGTACGAACCGCGGTCGGGTGAGTTCACCGAGCTGAGGGGCCAGGGGGGACTGCCCCTGGGTGTCTTCGAAGATGCCGACTATGAAGAAGAGCAGCGTGAGCTGGCTCCCGGACAGATCATCGCCATCGGCACGGATGGGATCTGGGAGGCCTGCAACGCCCGGGGGAGCATGTTTGGAAAAGGCCTGCTGGAGAAAACCATTCGCGATCATGCTGAGCGCCCAGCGGCGGAAATCGTGCAGCGGGTGTTGGAGGCCCTGCAGCAGTTTCTGTTTCCGCTGGATCTCCAGGACGACGCCACCTTGGTCGTCGTAAAAATGGAGCGATGAATGGCGGCACCCCGTATCGACTGCCACCGTTGTGCGCACTATTTCGTGACCTGGGAGCCCCGCTTTCCCCATGGGTGCCGGCGTATGGGATTCAAGAGCCGAATGATTCCGATCGAAGAGGTTCGGCGGACGATGTCGAGTCAAGAATGTCTGCTATTTCACGCCAAAGCGCAACGCCACGCCCATGTTTCGCCCCTGGCGCCATCGGATACTGCCGAACACCCACCCGTGCGATGACTGCTTAACCGATTCAAGTTTTTTCGAAAAAAGCCGAAATCCATGATGAAAGAAAAACCCTGTTAGGGGGGGTGGCCTAACAGGGTCAGTCGGAGGTGGGAATGAAGGAAAGGAGGAAACTTCATTCCGTTTGATAAGTAGGAATAAGCAATATAGATGCCAATATTTTTTTAAAAATCGACAGATAGGCGCCGCAATGGTATTCTTAAATAAAAGTTATTTAATTCAAGTTAGTTATGCTTTGATTGCTGATGCTTTTTAAGCCGATGGCAGCAGCTGACAGGTTTTTCGGCTGGCGGGCAATTGGAAACTTCCGTCAAAATTCCGACAATGTTGATCGCTAACGTCAACCTGTTGAGAGCCGTCCCAAAAAATCTGATAAACGGTTTTTATTCGGAAATGCGGGTGATAAACCGTTCTCGTAAGGGGAACTATGCTGTTCGCATTCAGGAAAAAGGAGACCCAGGCGCAGAATTCCGTTGATTGGGCCACGGAGTACGAATGCTGTGAAAAACGGCGGGATTTCCTTCTCTTAGCGACGAGAACACTGTTGCAGTGCATCCGGCAATTTGCGCTGGACATCCGGGAACTGAACAGTCTCGAATTCCAGACGGGCCTCGCCGAGCTGGCCGAACGCATGGGATCCGAAGAAAAACTCAGCGCCAAACAGGCTGGCTTCCAGAGACATGCTCAAGATATCGGAGAATTCGCTGAAAAACAGAACAGCTATCTTCGCGAACGTGAAACGGAGTTCAAGGCGATCATCGACATCCTGACCAAGGCCATGGTGACTCAGGATTGCGAGAACCGTGAGTTCAACCGTGGCATTCTCCAACAAGGCCGGCGCCTGGAAGAAATGACCCGCCTGGATGACATCAAACGGCTTAAACAGGCTCTGTTGATTGAAGTGGAACAATTGCAGGCAGCTATCCGCGAAAAGGAAACACGCGAAAGCGAACGGATTGAGACGCTGTCGCGACAGGTGACCACGCTGAACAACGAACTTCAGAGTGTCCGGAACGAATCCGAACGCGACGGGCTCACGGGAGTTCTCAACCGCCGCGCATTCGACCGCCATATCAACGATCTGGTTGCACGAAATACCATGAAACCTCAAGATGTTGCCCTTCTGATGGTCGATATCGACGATTTCAAACGCATTAACGATACCTACGGCCATCAAGCCGGGGACAGGGTTTTGGTTGCCATGGCGAATAAAATCCGCCAGTCCGTGCGCAGCGACGATCTGATCGCTCGATACGGCGGTGAGGAATTTGCGATCATCCTGCCGGGCGCTTCGCTCCGAAACGGCATCAAGAAAGGCAAGCAGATTTGCGACGTCGTCGCCTCCGCGCGCTATCTGTTAGAGGGTATGCCGCCTGCAGACGTGCTTTCGCTGACGTTGAGCATCGGCGTCAGTGCGTGCCGCAAAGGCGACAGCGCGACCGCTCTGGTCAGCCGGGCGGACAAGGCTCTGTACCTCGCCAAATGCTCCGGCAAGAATCGGGTTCAGTCCGAGAAGGATTGCTCTTGAATGCGAGAGCCGTTTCCCGGCAAAAATTGCCGCTTTTGCCGACGGGGC
>CAZEKN010000051.1:0-11604 GCA_964512755.1 uncultured Desulfatibacillum sp.
GCGCCGTCTTTCACAGTTTGCCGACCTTCTTGATCCCTGATTTCTTGCTCGGGTCCTCGATCTCTTCCACGATGGCGTACCCGCTGCCGATCAGCTTCTTGCGTTCCTCGCGGGCCTGGCTCCATTCGTCGACCGTTTTGCAGACGCCCGACCGGGCGACCTTGGCCCGGTCCTTGAGCGGCGGCACCGGCCGGTCCGCCGGCCCGTCGTAATCCGCTTTCGGCGTCAGGGCTTCGCCCAGCCGCATATACGGATGGCGCTCGATCTCCTCGATGTAATGCGCACCGGCCGCAAGGGCACGGGTCACCGCCAGGATGGCCCAGGTGGCCTCGGCCGAAAAACCCAGATCCATCATGACGGCACCGGTCGCTCCCAGCATGTCGATGTCAACCGGCTCGGGGCTCTGCTTCTGGGCCGCCTGCACGACCTCCTTCATGAAGGCAATGTATTTTCCGGACACCCCGAGCTTCTCCGCCCGCGCGATCATGCGCTTGGCCGCCGGGTCCTTCAGCATGAGGCCGGACACCCCGATGGACTCGGGCTCCCTGGCGGCCCAGTCCTTGACCAGCCGCTCGGCCGCCGCGGCCAGGCTCAGCTTCTCCACATCGGCCTTTTTCAAATACTTCTCCAGCCGGTTGCCGAAGGCGGAGTAAGCACCATAGGCGTGCCCGAAGGCGAGGATCGACGCCGCAGCAGCCTGGGTCAGGAAGGTCTTGGTCCGGGCGACGATACGCGACATGGCGGCCGGCGCGGACAGCCCGTCCTCGAGCGCCAGGATCATCACGTAGTTGAGCATCTGCTCTTCTTCGATCAGCGGGATCCGGGCCTGGTAGTCGACGAACAGTACGTCGACGACACCGTACCCCTCTTCCATCAACTCGGTCGTATCGTAGCCCCGCGACACGATGCGGTGCACGTTCTTATATGCCACCTCAGACACCCATTGAAACGGAGCCCGTTTGGTGTCGCGCGGCACGGTGCCGTACTCGCGCTTGAAATAATCGAACGGCATCCTCGGGCTGTCCAGGTGCCCGAGGCCGCGTTTCTTCTTGATCTCGTTCAGATCGCCCATTTCTTGTATTCTCCTTCCTCTTTCTGCTTGCGCGCGTATTCCTGGCGCTCCGCCTGCTTGGGCACCAACCGGTCTTCCGGTCCCACGTACTTGATCATGGACAGGTCGATCATCTGCACCATGGGTTCGTTGCGCGAAGCGCCCCAGGCCCGGCCCTTCTTCATGTTGAACAGGGCGTGGGCCGCGCAGCTCCAGCCGCGGCACACGCTGCCGAGGCACCAGCCGGCCATCGGGGAGAAGCCGATCTCCATGAGGGCCGTGTTCCCGGAGCCGACCACGTTGACCCCCACGCGCGAACGGCCCTCCCGTTTGCGGCGCTCGTGGAAATGCTGCTCCAGCGCCCGCTGGAACCGCAGGTAGACCCCCTCGAGCTCCAGGTCTTCCTGCCTGACATGGATCGGCTCCGCCCGCGGATCGCTGTCGATGTGCTGGGGCTGGCCCATGCCCATCACGGGCTTCTCGGCGTCCATGTACTCGTCCACGAGGACCTTGGCCATCTCCTCGGGAGTTTTGCCTTCGCGGTGCGCGCGTTCGAGGTATTTGTTGAGCATGTAACCGTGGGCCGCCCCCGGGCCGTGCACGCCGCCGAACGTGCTCACCGCCGCGGCGATCGCGCAGGGCAGGTTCGGCCGGCCGGCGCTGACGCCGATGGCCGCCACCGCCGACGGCGACATGGAATGTTCCAGGAAGACGCCCATCTCGTATTTCAGCATCTTCTCCTCGGCCTCGGTCGGGATGCGGCCCTGGTACAACACGAAGAGCGCATCGCAGAAGGAATAGCCTTCCTCCGCCAGCTCGCTCAGGTCGTACCCGCGTACGACAGTCTTCTCCTCCGTCTTGTAGGAGATAGCGGTTTTCCGCTTAAAAACCGGTTCTCTGTTCATTACTTTTCCTCCGCTCAAGGGTCATCATCTGATAGTGAATGCTGCCGAACCCCAGCCAAGCGGATCCATGCCGGATGCGGCTGTCTGGTCTAGCCGAGCTGGGTAGCGCGACTATAAATTGCCCCTCAACTATTAGTCAAAATAATTAAAATCATCTTTTTAATAAAAACCGGTCATAAACCCGGCCGTTGAAGATGAAACCCAACCCACATGCTGGCGTTCGTTTTCAAAAGACCTTGATGGCCGCGGCGCCGGCGGTTACGACGGCAATCGATACGTAGCGCAGGGGGCTGAATCTTTCCTTTAGGACAAAGAGGGCCGCTATCCCCGTGAAAACGATCGATGTTTCCCGCAGCGCCGCCACCAGCGCGATCGGAGCGTGGGTCATGGCCCAGAGCGCAAGACTGTAAGAGGCAAACGTGCAGGCCCCGCCAACAACTCCTATTTTCCATCTATTCCGGATATGGCGAATGACCGACCCGCGGCGCCACGCGACGGAACCCGCGAAAATAATGACCCCGGTCGCCAGGAGCATCCAGCCCGTGTAGCTGAAGGCATTGCCGGACCGACGCGCGCCGAAACCGTCGACCAACGTGCCGCCCGCGATCACGCCGGCATTGAGAAGTGCAAAGACCACCGGAAAAAGCCGGAAGCCTCCGGCCGATGCGGTATCTGCGGCCAGCAGCCAGACGCCTCCGCAGACGAGCATGATTCCCGCCCATGCCCCCGGCGACGGCCGCTCGCCCAATAGCGCCAGGGCCGCCAGAGCGGTAAATGCCGGGGCCGTACCGCGCATGACGGGGTACACCAGGCTCAACTCGCCGCCTCGATACGCCAGCACCAGCAGCCCGAAATAGGCCTGGTGGATGAGCACCGAAGCCGCCAAACAGCCCCAGCTGTCCGGGTGGGGCAGCGGCAAAAACATCAGCGCCACCGCTGTCACTCCGGCGATTCCCGTGGTGATCAGAACGGTGTCGAGAAAGGGGTCGGAACCGGATTTGACCAGGGCGTTCCAGCTTGCATGCAGAGCCGCTCCGAGCAGGACCGCCAGCATGACTTCGAAAGACAATGCTCACCCGTCCACTTCTGCCCAGTGCGGGCCCGGCCGGTCACACGACGCAAAAAAGGAGAGGAAGTATTTTCGATTCGCTTTCGCCTAATCCGCCTTCCGCTTCAACACGTGGACGTTGCGGGGGATGGTGACCTTGACCTTCTCGTTCTTGCCGTACTTCCGGGATCCCATCGGGTTGTAGTGATCGATCACCATTTCCTTCTGCCCGAATTTCACGGTGTACTTGGCGAGGTTGCCGGCGTACATCTGGCTTTGCACCGTGCCGTGGAAGCTGTTCTGGCCTTCGTCCCCGTTCCATGGCGACAGGGTGACGGTTTCGGGCCGGATGACCATTAAGACGCTGTCTCCTTTGGCGATGTCTTTCTGGTGGTGGTCCAATTCCACGCGGCCGAACTCCGTGGAAATCCAAACCGAATCGCTTCCATTCTGGACGGAGTCCACCCGGCCCTCGAGGAAGTTGACGTAGCCGACGAAGCCCGCAATGAACTCGTTGGCCGGCCGCTCGTAGATGTCCACCGGCGAACCGATCTGCTGAATCACCCCTTGGTGCAGGACCAGCAGCCGGTCGGAGATGCTCATGGCCTCGTATTGGTCATGGGTGACGAAGATGGTCGTCACCTGCAGGCGCTCCTGGATGTTGCGGATCTCCTCGCGCATGACCACGCGCAGGTTGGCGTCCAGGTTGGAGAGCGGTTCGTCCAGGAGCAGCACCTTGGGTTCGAGGGCCAGCGCCCGGGCGAGCGCCACGCGCTGCTGCTGGCCGCCGCTCAACCGGTCGATGCTGCGGCCGCCCAGCCCCTCCAGGTGGACCAGGGCGAGCAGTTCCTCGACCCGGGCGTCGATCTTCTTCTGGGACCACTTTTGAAGCTTCAGCCCGAAGCCGATGTTCTTGGCGACGGTCATGTGCGGGAACAGGGCATAGCTCTGGAAGACCATCTTGGTGTTACGCATGTTGGGGGGCAGGTTGCTGATGTCCTCGCCGTCCAGGACGACCCGGCCGGACGTGGCCGACGTGAACCCGCCCACGATGCGCAGCAGGGTCGTCTTGCCGCAGCCGCTCGGGCCCACGAAGGTCAGCAGCTCGCCTTTGGCGATCCGGGCCGATATGCCTTTAAGGACGTCCACGCTGCCGAAGCTCTTGTGGATCTCCTGCAGCTCCAACATGGCTGGTTTCGCTGTCTCCATCGGCTAGACTCCTTGCTTTTGAACGTCCAGGCCGGTCTTCTTCGCGACCACCTTCAGCAGGGCCATGGACACCACCACGATGGCGATCACCTTGATGGTCGTGGCCGATGCTACGCCAAGCTCACCCAGCTGGGCCGTCAAGAAAATATAAACGGACGCCAGATCGAAGCCCGGCGCCACCAGGAAAATGACCGAGCTGAGCGACATCATCGTGGTCATGAAGGTGTAGATGAAACCGGCGACGAAGGCCGAAAACATGATGGGCAGAATCACTTTGAAGAAAACCGTCAGAAAATCCGCGCCCAAGTCTGCGGAAGCCTCTTCGATTTCGACGCTGATTTGGTGCAGCTTGCTGATGCCGGCCTCCACCCCCACGGCGAGGAAACGGAACACGCAGTTCAGGATGATGATCCAGATGGTTCCGGTCAGCAAAAACGGCGGCCGGTTGAAGGCGATGATGTAGCCGACGCCGATGACGGTCCCCGGCAGCGCAAACCCGGAGAGGGCCAGCATCTCCATGACGTGCCGGCCGGGGAACTTGCCGCGCATGATCACGTAGGCGAGCAGGGTGCCGACCACCGCACCGAACAACCCGGCCCCCAACGAGACCTTGAAGCTGTTCCAGATGGCGAGATTGGACTGGGTGTTGAGCATGTGGTCGATCACGAAAGTGTTGTCGACGCCCACGATCTTGACGAAGGAGCCGAACACGATCACCCCGAAGCTGAGCAGGACCAAGATCGCCACCGAGATGCATAGGATCAGGAACGGAACCTTGATGGCCGGATCGATCGGCCGGAGTTCGGTCGCGGTCGGCTTGCCGACGATCGTGGTGTAGCCTTTGCCGGCCAGAACGAAGTTGTGCAGGATGAAAATCAGAATGCACGGTGCGATCAGCACGACCGACAGCACGCTCGCCATGTTGAAATCCGCTTCGCCGGTGATCATCAGATAGGTGTCCGGCGCGAGAAACGGCGTCCGCCCCCCGAGGATGGCCGGGTTGCCGAATTCGGCGATCGTCATGACGAAGACCAGCAAGGCCGCCTTGAGCAGCCCCGGCGCGGCCAGCGGGATGGTGATCGAGCGCATGATCCGGAATTCCGACGCCCCCATGTCGCTCGCCGATTCCTCCAGGCTGGGGTTGACGGCGTTCAGGACGTTTTCGATCATCATGAAGGACAGCGGCAGAAAGGCCAGAACCTGGGCCGCGATGACACCGGTCCAGCTGTAGATGTTGAAGTTCAGCTGCAGGAAATTGTTGATCATCCCGTTCTTGCCGAACAGGGTGATCAACGAGATCGAGAAAATGTAAGGCGGTGCGGCCAGCGGCAGGAGCGCGATCATTTTCAGCGGCTTGCGGATCCACAGCGGCCCGCGGGTCGTCAGGTAGGCGAAGCAAAACCCGACGATCAGCAGGATGACCATGGTCGCCAGCCCGAGGATGAGCGTGTTGAGGAAGGACCAGTAGTAGAACTCGTATTTGAAGAACTCGGCGTAGAAATCGAATGTGAACCCGTCGTCGCCCCACAGACTGAACACCAGCACGGAGACGATCGGGTAGAGGAGAAAGACGGCCAGCAGAGCGAACAGCCCGCCCGCGAACAGATTGATCAGGTTGGCGTTGATAAACGCCCTCAGCCGGTACCACCAGTTTTTGCGTACGATGGAACCCAGCACCAGGTCGGCCATCTTTCCCCTCCTTATAGGTCAATCCGCGATGGCGTCAAGGCCGCGGGAATCATCCGCCGGACTTTTCCTTCTCATCTCCTGACTTCTTGGCATCCTCGGTTTCTTTCATCATGAACTTGCTCTTCCAGTTCAGCATGATGCTCTTCTGGTTCTTGTAGGCCCAGCCGTGGTCAAGTTTGATGTACGTGGGCGGCTTTTCGCCATAGAGCCCGCTGGCGATGCCCGGCCGCGGCGGAATGTAGCCCATGGACGCGATGAACTCGCTGCAGTCCCTGCTGCCGAGGTAGTCCACCACCTTCTTGCACAGCGCCAGGTTCTGGGTGCCCTTGAGAACGACGCAGTAGTTGCCCTCGTAGCCGATGCCCTCGGCCGGCACTTTCCATTCGAGCGGGTAGCCGTCCTTGATGCGCTTCAGGACGTTCTCATCCGAGGTGATCCCCAGCAGGTATTCGCCGCGGCCCACCAGATCAGTCGGCGCGTTGCCGCTGCGCGTGTAGAAGGCCATGTTCTTGTCCAGGTCTTCCAGGTACTTCCAGCCGTCTTTTTCACCGTAAAGCGACAGGAACGAGTAGTTGATCATGAAGGCCGTTCCCGAGGTGCGCGGCGAAGGCGCCACGATCTGGCCCTTCCATTTGGGGTCCAGCAGCTCCTTCCAGCTGGTCGGCAGTGTGTAGCCCTTTTCGGCCAACTTGGTCTTGTTCCCGACCAGCAGGAACGAAAAGGTTCCCAGGGCATAATAAGTGCCTTTCGGAGATTTGAAGGCGTCCGCGATATCGTTCCAGGCCGGAGATGGGTAGGCTTCGTAGTAACCCTTCTCCGTTCCCTCGATGGCGCCGGCGCCGCCGAAGCTCATGACCATGTCGGCGTTGAAGCGCGGGGCCTCCGACTTAAGCCGGGCCCAGATCTCGCCCCAGGACAGGGTGATGTTTTTGACCTCGATCCCGGTTTTTTCCTGGATGCGCTTGGCCAGAGCCTCGTTGACTTCGCGCGAAAATCCCATGTAGGCGCTGATCGAATCCGCTGCCTGCGCCATGCCTGCCGCAAAGACGACCAACACGGCCAGAGCCACCAACGTTAATAGTCTTCCCTTCATGATGCACCTCCTGACTCCGCAGTTAGGGTTTGCGTTATTTCGTGTACTCCTAAAAAGCCATAGATGGTGCCTGCCTGCGCTCCATTTCAGCGATGTTTGCGCCCACCTCCTTTCGCTCAGCGCCGTGCGGTTCATTTCACTCCGATGATTGATTTAACACACCGCTGTTGGGTTTACTAAAAAAAGATTGTTAGGAATTTATTAAATGGCGTTCATTTTTAACAGAATGACACACCCGCCATCCCGTTCGCGCCGGAAACGGGATTCTCAAAATCTAATCGTTTCATATGGTTGGGCGTAGAGCGGCCGGGCACAGAACATTAGGATCTGTTCTGTATAGTATCTCGCACCACTGGAGGCAAACGAATTTGTTTTATGGTTTGAATAACGCGATGTCATGATGGATGGGGTTATGATTCCTATGATAGAATTCAGCGGGGCACATACTTCAGGTGCATCGCAAAGTAGATGCACATGGCGAGGAAGCAGGCCACCGGCGGAGTCAGGAACCAACCGGTGAAAATGCCGTAAAGCGTCTTGCGTTTGATGGTTTGAGCCCCCTTGATGATGCCGATGCCCAGCACCGCTCCGATGACGGCCTGGGACGTGGACACCGGCACTCCGAGAACGGTGTAGAAGTGCACCGTCAGCCCTTCGGTCAGCACCACCACCAGCGCCGAAAACGGATCCAGCCGCACCAGCTTGCGGCCCACCGTCTCCATGACCCCCCTGCTGTACGACACCACCCCGAATGCGATGCTGAGCCCACCGATCAGCGCCGCCATAAAAACCGTCAGGGTCCCCGCTCCCACGAACACCGCCGTGACGTTGGCGACGTTGTTGGCGCCCAGCGCATAGGCGGCGTAGGACCCGGCCACCACCAGGGCCGCCCGCAGCAGCATGTCGGCCTGGAACAGGCTGACCCGCAGGTGATTGTAAATCAGTGCCAAGGCCTTGTAGAGCACCAGCGCCACCAGCACCGCACCGGTAGGGGTTCCGAACCAGCAGGCCACCACCTTGCCCAGGCCGGCGACGTTGACTTCCTGATTGAAAAAGCCGATCCCCAGAATCGCCCCCACTGCCGCCTGGGACGTGGATACCGGCAGCCCGAAGACCGTCATGATCGTCACGGTCAAACCAGCCGCCACCGTTATCACTACCGCCTGCTCCAGGTCGATGGATGTCAGGCCGCTGAGCGTTTCGATCCCCGCCTGCCCCTCCAGCAGGGCGCCGACCACCACGAAGACCGCACACAGCGCCGCCGCCGTCCAATAGCGCACCATGCGAGAGGCCACCGCCGAGCCGAAGCAGTTGGCGGCGTCGTTGGCACCCAGCGACCAGCCCAGAAACACTCCGCCCAGCAGTGAGAACATCACACCCGCCTCTTTAAAGTCAGGATGTTCACCCGTTTGGAGACCCGGTCGGCCTGATCCGAGACCTCCCCCATGGCGATGATCAGCTCCTTTAATTGTAGCTTATGCACGAGATCCATGTCCGATTCGAACACCTTCAGCATGAGGCTGCGCTCGATGTGGTCGCAGTGGCTCTCGTTGTGATCGATCGTGCTCATCAGGGCCCGGATCCCCTGACGATTCTTCAGCATCAGGTCGATCTGCTTGATCATCAGCTCGCAGCTCTCCACCGAGATCCGGATCAGATCCTTGACATCGAGCATGATGATGTCCGGGATCTTCAGCTTCTGGGTGCGGATCAGATGCAGAATCAGCTCGAAGATGCGCGGAATCACCTCCACCTGTTCGATCAGGATCATGATGTCTTCGCGCGACTCCGGAATCAGCGCGCGGCTGTACATCAGATAATTGATTTCGTCGCGGATCTCGTCGGCCTTGGACTCGAACTTGTGGGTCTGTTCGATCAGAAATCCGAACTGGCCGCACAGCCCCTCGTCCAGACAGGTGTCCATCGCCTTCACAAAGTGCTCATGAGTCCGGCTCAGATTCTCCAAGTATTGGGAGATTAAGGACTCGAGCTGCTGCTCTTTCTTGAAGAGAAAATTGAACATGAAGGGCTCCGTGCATAAGAGGCTTACCGCTGCCGCGGGGAATGCAGACCGGCTTCCCACTAACGGCCGCCCGAATTCACCGGGGCATTCCGGATGCAATTTGTATGATAGAAGGGTAACAAGTCAATCAACTATTTCTTATCACAAGAATAACTTTTTATCATGACCGGGTTTGCGATTGACAGTGATCAAGGGGTTGTCTACATGAGAGCTGAATTCCCGGGAGGAACGATGAAGAGGGAGGTCGGAAATGAAAATCCTGATTGGGTACGACGGTTCGGAAGAATCCAAGAAGGCGCTCGACATCGTCAAGCAATATGCCAAGATTCTATCGGCGGAGGCCTATGTCCTCACGGTGGTCGAGGGCGGGCCGCATGCGGTGCGGGAAGTCTACCAGAAGGCGGAAGACGATCTGACGTATGCAAAAAATTCGATTGCCGCGGAGGGCATCCGCTGCACCGCCAAACTCTCCGCCCAGGGGTTGGAGCCGGGCGAGGATCTGCTCCAGTTCGCCGAGGAAAACGCGATCGACCTGATCGTCATCGGCATCCAGAAGCGCTCCAAGATGGGCAAGCTCCTGTTCGGGTCGAACGCCCAGTATGTGATTTTGAATGCGGCCTGCCCGGTATTGACGGTGAAATGAGGCTGGATCGACGGCGTGTTCGGGAATCCGACGAAAGCAAGTACAAAGTCGGCTCGGACCTCAGCCAGCGGCGGTTGCCGGCCTTTCTATGGGCGGATACGGCTCGTTGAACCTCAGCCTCCAGCACCCAGACAAGTTTTGTGCGGCAGGCATCATCAGCCCGGCCATTTACGACCCGCTGCCGCCGGAAACATCTGCAGCGCGACGCACACCTCAGTTTATGCGCAACGGCTCCTTTGATCCGGATCTTTGGAAGTCCCTGAACTACCCTCCGCGGTTGGAACTCTATAAGACGAAGAAACAGCCGGTACCCATGTTTATTGTCAGCGGTGATCACGATTTTCTTGGAATTGCTCTGATGTCGGTCCAATTGTACTGGAAACTTTACCAAGTTCAACAGAAGCTGGTCGAGCTGCGCGTCATAGACGGTGATCACGAGTGGATAGTGTTTCGGGATGCGCTTCCGGACAGCGTTCAATTCATCGACAGGCAAGGAATCTATCCAACATATCTGGGAGAAATAATAAATTTCGAACAATCGTAACCGCATAGTTGCCTTAGTGGTTGCCGCTGCGATGATGGCTATCGCTATCCTGGCGCTTCCCGTTATGGCCCAGCAAAAAAGCGATACCCGTGACGAATTCTTCTGGCTCGGGCAGATAAACAAGGCCACCGCCGTGATAAACACGGATGAAGGCCTGCTCGACAAGGCGATCGCCCCGAGGATCGCTGCTGGTGTTGCCAGGGTCATAGAAGAAGGCAGCCGGCCGGGAGGAGAACGACCGAGCACCGTTATCACGTTTGAACCGTTGCTTATCAAGGCTGCCGGCCCCGAAGTGACCCTGCTGCATGCCGGCCGCTCCAGCCAGGACATGCACGCTACTTACCGCGCCGCTATCCTGCGGGACGGCGTTTTGGGTTCGACACGAATGGGACGGCGAGGGGAAAAAATGATACGCAAAGCTAATCTGCCATTATTTTTATTTGTTGGGCAGCTGAATGTCATCCGACGAAATCAACGAAACTCTAAATCTTGGGCTTGTCGCTTGTTCTATGGACATAGTCATCACACCAAAACCTTACGCTGGATATAAAAATCATGCTGGCGAACAACAAAGCACTGCAGGGGATAGCCTCTGGAATAGTCATTTTATGGGTTTGCTTACTTTACCCGGCGACCTCATTCTCTCAAAATGAAAGCACAACTCCACGTGCTCTGCAGGTGGGAGTGATAACGGCTCCTCCGTTATACATAAAAGCAGCTGATGGTCGCTGGGAGGGATTTAGCGTCGAACTTTGGCAGGCTGTGGCGCAATATTTGAACGTAGCATTTGAATTTCGGGAATATAGCAGCCTTGAGAATCTGTTGGGTGCTTTAGAAAAGAACGAAATAGATGTCTTTCCTTCTTTGCCGGTCGGGGAGCGGCTTGAATCCATGATAGATTTTAGCCAGTCCTATTTGAAATCGGGACTATCCATCGCGGTGCCGGCAGAAGAGTCCGAATACAGATGGTTACGCGTTTTTGAGGGCATTTTCTCAAAGCATATTTTGAAAGCGATAGGACTGTTGTTTATTTTATCTATGGTAGCTGGATTATTCGTATGGCTATTTGAAAGGCGCAAGAACGACGAAATGTTCGGTGATGGCACTGTCGGGGGAATCGGCCACGGCATCTGGTGGGCGATAGTGACAATGACCACGGTGGGCTATGGAGACAAAACTCCCAAAACAGCAGGTGGGCGAATCGTAGCGCTTATTTGGATGCTTTTTTCAATCATTTTTATTGCCAGCTTTACAGCCAACATTACGACATCGCTGACCATAACCGAGTTAAGAGGCAAGGTTCATGGCCTTAACGACCTTTACAATGCTAAAGTTGGATCAGTCTCCCAATCGGAAGGTTTCGATTTTTTGACCAAACAGGGAATAGCCGTAATTCCCT
>CAZEKN010000052.1:0-11346 GCA_964512755.1 uncultured Desulfatibacillum sp.
GCGGCCGCAGCGTCGGCAGAAAGGTCAGGTTGACCCCGAAGGGCTTGTCGGTCATCGTTCTGCACTTGCGGATTTCGGCCCGGAATCGCTCGGGTTCGGGAAAGGTGAGGGCCGTCATGAAGCCCATGCCACCCGCGTTGGATACGGCCGTTACGAGTTCGGCGGTGGCTACCCACATGAGTCCGCCCTGGACGATGGGCCGTTCGATGCCGAAGAAGTCGGTGATTCGGGTCTTCAACATAAAGCTGTTCTCCCTTTTTTCAAAATATAGATAGGAATGATCCGCGTCGATCGCATTCCTTCGTTCGCTGGCTACGCTCCGAATTGCCGGGGCTCTGCCGCGTAAAACTGCCGCAAGTCTTGTTGAAAAAATCACCCATGATGAAGCATCCGGCCGTTGGCCAGATAGTGGTTGAGCAATTTTTCTAGCCCCTCCATTCGCCGGCTGAAAGCGGCCGCGTCCAGGCTGCGAACAAAGCCATCGCCTTCTTCGTTCAGCCCGGTGATGACCTGGCGCCAATCGGCTTCGGTCTCCCCGGCCGCGGTTTCGCGCAGGCAGATCGTGTAGCGGATGGCCCTGAGCGGATTCACACGCACGAATTCAACCAAAAGCGGCGGTTCATAGCGGCTGACGACCCAGGTGTCCTCCGGCCCGTCTGACGGAAAATCGGTTTTGAAGATGCAATCCAATTCGGCATAGCCGGACGCCGAATACACCATTCGGCATTTCCAGGTCTCGATCCAGTCGTATTCGCGGGTGGGGCAGAGCAGCGGGAAAACCTCTTCAGGAGCTGATGCAAGATGCATTGTAAACGATCGGGTCAACCTGGCTCCGTTCATGACATCCTCCCTGGTGGTGCTGACAACTTGAAAGCCGCATGCAGGCAAGGGCATACGGCTTTCAAGTCACGGTAAAGGCTGGCGTGAGCAGTTACGGTTTCTTGTCCGGCTTGAATGCCCGGTTGAGGAGCGGATCCATTACGGCCTCGTAGCCGACGAGCCTGGCGATGACCTGACTCTCGGCATCCAGGAACGTGAAGTCGCCGCGCATCTTTTTCGGGGTGGCGTTGCGAACCTCCAGCACGACCTTGACGCCTTCCGCCGGGAAGGCCGTCCGGAACTGGCGGTAGGAGGCGGCATGACTGGGCAGCGAGACGCAGCCGTGCTGCTCGTAGCACCAGAGGCTCGCCATCTGGAAGGCCGAGTCGAGCACGAGCGGGTCGCACAGCCACGAGTTGCGCAGCGGAGCAACGATCCATTGCACCGGCGCGGGGGCACCGGTTACGTCCGCCACCATGCCGTCCGCGGTACAGCATTGAACCCAGCGCAGCCCCTGGAGATGGCTGCCGTGAAAGAGAATCTCCTCGTAGATCTCAGCCGCCGACCGCGGATAGTGGTTGCAGGACAATGCCGCCGGCAGCCGGTAGGCCGGCGGGCGGGAATAGTCCTCGGCCAGGATGGCCCGCGCCCGCGAGTGCAGGATATCCTTCCCCTGGCCGGGATGGTTGCGCAGTTCAAGATCCACCTCTGAAAACCCGTTCCTCCTTCTGGCTTTTCCGGCCAGGACGCGGATCAGTATGGGTTCGGCGTCCAGGCGAATGCCGTTCAAAACACGCAGGTCTTCGATGCCGTGCAGCAGCATTCCGGGGTTTTCATGCAGTGCACCGTGGCCGAACCACTCGGCCATGAGCGCCAGGGGAACGACGGCCTTGCCGTCGATGACGTGCGACCGGAGCACCGGGTAGTTTTCGACATTGATCTCACGCTCGAATAGCAGGGCTATCCCGGGCCGGCCCTTCGGGACGACGGCCTCCGCCGGAACGGGGTTCAGGGTTCCGCCGATCACCACCTCGGCCGGAGCGTCGTCCGCCCGGCCGAGTTCGCGCAGCAGCGAATGAGCGCCGTCGGACGCCGGCAGGAGGGTTACCCCCTGACGCTCGAACTCGCGTTTGATGGAGGGGGTGACCATGCCGCATTCCCACGGGCCCCAGTTGATGGAAACGACCCGACAGCCGGGCCGGTGCTGGGATTCCGCCCATGCCAGCTTATTAAGGGCTTCGTTCGCCATGGCGTAATCTGCCTGGCCGCGGTTTCCGATGCGGGCCGTAACCGATGAGAAAACGACGATCGCTTTCAGCTCGTCAGCGCCGGCGGCGTCGATCAGCGCCCGGAATCCATTGAGCTTGGTGTCGAACACCCGTTCGAACTGCTCCACGCTCTTGTCGGCGATGAGGCGGTCCTCGATGACGCCGGCCCCGTGGATCAGCCCGCGAATCGGCCCGAACTGGGAGCGCGCCTGCTCGAGTGCGCAGCGGACCTGCCCGGCATCGCGCACGTCGACTGCGTAATAGGCGACCGGCGCACCGGCCGACCGGATGGCGTCGAGCGTCCGCGCCACTTCCCGGCTGGCCAGTAGCTGTTTCAGGCGGCGTTCAACCTCGACCGGCTTGGCGGATGCCCCGGCGAATTCGGTTTGCAGCAAGGCCTGCTTGATGTCGGCCTCACTCTCCATGCTGTGCATCCATTCCGGTTCGGGGACCGGCTCAGGCGAGCGGCCCAACAGAATGAGGGCCGGGCGCACCCGGCGAGCCAACTCCAGGGCGCAAACGGCCGTGATGCCGCGCGCGCCGCCGCTGACCACGACCGGGTCGCCGGGCTGCAGGTTGAGGTCACCGTCGGGATAGTCCTGGGACATGAGCACCGGCGTGCGGCGGGAGGTCTCGGTCAGCCCGATTTCAACCGGACCGCGGTTCAAGGCCTCCCGGATCAGCGCCCGGGCGACGTCACGCAGGTCCCTCCAGTCGGGGGATAGGTCCACGGCATGGCAGATCACCTCCGGCCATTCCGCCGCCGCGGTCTTGGCCAATCCGGCCAAGGCACCCTGAACGGGGTTCGCGACCGGCTGCGCATCGAAGCCGAAGGCCCCGTCCATGCGGGTGACCGTAGTGAAGAAAGCGGCCTGCTGTTCGGCCGATTCCAAGAGGTCAGGCGCGACGGTGTGGGTCAATTCAAAAGCATTCTTGAGATCCGCCTCCATGGTTTTCGACGCCGGGTTCTGGATGACAACGAGCCCGGCAGCCGGCGGCAGATCCTTCTTGAATTTCAAGATGTCGGTCGACACCAGGACGGCATTGACTCCCCGATTACTGAATTCGGCCAGTACCGCCTGTGAGAGCCCCGTGCGGTCGTCGGTCACGAATACCTTGCGGCCCTTGGGGAGGGAGACAGGCTCGTTCTCCATCGCCGGGGCCGGCTGCATCGTCACGACCTGGCGCACGGCCAGCCGGGCGGCGGGAAGCTCTGTGGTTGACACGCAGGCAGGTGTCGCCGCTGCAGCCGGGGACGATGCCGGCAGCCTAGTCGTTTGATTCGCATCGCCGGCTCTCGGTGCGCCGGTCAGGTGTTCGATGATTCGGCCGAGGGTTTTGAGCCGGCCCATATCCTCGGGAGCGACGGCCGGCAGGCCGGGCATTTTCTCTTCGAGGGCGGAAAGGATTTCCACACGCTTGATGGAGTCGATGCCGAGGTCGGCCTCGATGTCCATGTCCAGACCGAGCATCCCGGCAGGATAGCCGGTCAGTTCGCTGACGACGTTCACGAGCTCCTGAGTGAGCATCTGACGATCGGCGACGGTCGCCGGCGCCGGATCAGCCGGGATGGGTGTCGGAGTCGCCCCGGACGGATTCTCCGGCCGGGGGACGGAGAGGAAATCGATGATCTGGCCGAGGGTTTTGAGCCGGCCCATATCCTCGGGGGCGACGGCCGGCAGGCCGGGCATTTTCTCTTCGAGGGCGGAAAGGATTTCCACACGCTTGATGGAGTCGATGCCGAGGTCGGCCTCGATGTCCATGTCCAGACCGAGCATCCCGGCAGGATAGCCGGTCAGTTCGCTGACCACTGTCAGAAGCACGGTTTGGATTCCTTCGCGGGATGAACCGAGGGGATTTGGCGTCGGGGCGGCAATGTCAACCGCCGGCAGCTGCGATGGGAAAGCAGCGGCCGAAAGCGATGCGGCGGGCGGAGCCGCCGCAGGCGGGTTCATCCGCACGGCCGGATCTGAAAGGACGGGCGGCGGCGCCTCGACAGCTCCAGTCGAAGTCGGCAGCTTCGGAGCATCTGCTCCACCGGTTGGAAGGCTTGCCAGGCGACTTGAGCTTTTCACCAGTTCAAGCAGCACACGAGTGGCTTCGCTCTGAGTTTCAAGAAACTTCTCGTGGGCCTGGGCGGTCTGGAGCTGAATGGTCTGAATGGCCTTGAGCCCCTCCTCGACCGACCGCAGCGCGTTTGTGACGGAGTGCGTGTCGCCGTTGATGTTTTTTGCCATGGTTTTTCTGCTGTCAAATGGATTTTCAGAGGAAAGAAGCGGGGCGGCCGACCCGGCCGGCCGTTCCTGATCGCGGGTTTCTGGCATGGATGGACGTTGGATGGTGTTGACGGCCGGCACCGGATTGCGGCGCTGGCGGTCCTGCGGTTCGGTCCTGCGAAAGTTGGCGCCAGCGACCGGAATACGCATACGGGGCGCTTCCGGCGGCGGCTGAGGGGATTCCCAGTTCTCCAGGCGGATCGGATAGCCCAGGGCCGCGAGATGGCACAATGCCTTCGCCAGGTCCGCGAGGCCCGAATACCTGCCGCCCGACCCGTCCAGGGCGAGCGCGTGGAACGGCCGCTCCTTGAGGATGGAGGCGACCAATCCGGTCAGGACGGCGCGCGGGCCGACTTCGATGAAGGTGCGAACTCCAGCCTCGTACATGGCCTCGATCTCGCCGACGAAGTCGACCGGCCGCAGCATATGGCTGGCGAGCAGGTGGCTGGCCCTTTCAGACTCTTCCGGGTAAGGGCCGCCGGTGTTGTTCGAAAATACCGGAATGGAACCCGGCCGGATGGAAATTTCTTGCAGCGCTTTCAGGAACTCCCTCTGCGCGCTTTCCATGAGCGGGCTATGAAACGCGCCGCCGACCGGAAGCTGCTTCAGAGCATAGCCCTTTTGGCGGCAGAGCGCCGCGGCTGCCTCGATCGCTTCGCGCGGCCCGGACAGCACGCCCTGATCCGGGGCATTGCGGTTGGCCAGGACCACCGGAAGGTTTGAACCGGCGATCAACTCGGCCAATTCGTCCAGCGGCGCCCGCACCGCCAGCATGGCGCCCGGCGCGGCATGAGCCATGGCGCAGCCCCGGGCCGCCGCAAGGTCCATGAAATCGGCTTCGGGGATCCGGCCTGCGGCGCAGAGCGCCGTCAGTTCGCCGAAACTGTGCCCGGCGACGGCATCCGGTCCGACACCGAACTCCTCCAACGTACGCAGCAAGGCCAGGCTGATTGCGCCGATGGCCGGTTGCGCCGCGTCCGTCGCCTGCAAGGCGTTTTGGGTCGCCTCGGGTTCGGCTTCGCCGGGGGGGTAAATTAAATCGCTCAATGACGGTATGAGCGGCGTTCGGCGTTCGGCGTTTTCAATGACCGACATGGCCGCCGGGAAGCGGCAGACCAGATCACGACCCATGCCCGGGTATTGGCTGCCTTGGCCGGGAAACAGGCAGGCCAGCTTGCCGCGTTCCGCCGGACCGCCGAAGAACGCCTGGGGCAGCTTGAAAAATTCCCGGTGGGTGTGAGGCCGGAGCGTTTCCAGCGTTTTCAGAAGATCGGCGCGAATCTGGTACGGATCCTCGACCACTTGAAGCAGACGGAATGCGTGACGCACGTCAAATCGGGACCGGGTCGACGCGGCGGCCCGGGCCCAGTCGGAATCCGAGAGCGGGTCCGGCAGAGACCGGCTGAACTCGTCGATGGACTGCGCAAGGGCTTCGCGGCGATCGGCCGAAAAGGATAGAATCTGCACCGAGCCGTCCCAGGCGATGCACGGCTTTTCGGGGCGGTGCTCCTCGATCACCAAATGGAAGTTGCTGCCGCCGAAGCCGAAGGCGCTGACCCCCGCACGCCGGGGTTGCCGGCCTGCCGCCAGCCAGGGGCGGGTGCGGGTGTTCAGATAGAAGGGTGAAGATTCGAGTTCCAGGGCCGGGTCCGGCTCATCCGCTTTGAGGGTGGGCGGAAGAACTTTGTGATAAACAGCCAGCGCCGCCTTGAGCAGTCCGGCGGCTCCAGCTGCGGCCTTGGTGTGACCGATCATGGATTTGACCGAGCCCAGGGCGCAACGTTTGCCGGCCTCCGCCGTCTTTCCCATGACCTGGCAGAGTGCCTGGAATTCGACCTTGTCGCCCACGCGCGTGCCCGTTCCGTGAGCCTCAACCAGCTCGACGGTTTTCGGATCGATTCCGGCGGCCGCATAGGCCGTTTCGAGGGCTTTGACCTGTCCCTCGACGCGCGGGGCGTAGATGCTTTGTGACCGGCCGTCGCTGGCAGAGCCGACTCCACGGATGACGGCATAGATTCGATCGCCGTCGCGTTCGGCGTCCGCCAGGCGTTTCAGCACCACCAACCCGATGCCCTCGCCGAGCACCGTGCCGTCCGCATTTTTTGAAAACGGCCGTGCGTCCCCGGTGGGTGAGAGGATCTGGGTCTTGGCAAAGCACATGTGCATGAAGATGTCGTTCAGCGTATCGACCCCGCCGGTGATCACCAGGTCGCTGCGGCTGGAAGCCAGCTCCAGCAGCGCAAGGTGCAGCGCGGCAAACGAACTGGCGCAGGCGGCGTCCACCACGCAGTTGGTCCCGCTCAGGTCCAGGCGGTTGCAGATTCGGCCAGCCACGACGTTTCCAAGCAGGCCCGGGAAGGAGCTTTCCTGCCAGGGCACATAAGAGTCGGCGATGTTCCGGATGATCCGCTCGCAGCGTTCATCATCAATGCCGGCATCCTGCAACGCCCTCCGCCATTTGGGAAACCCGAGCCGGGAACTCAGTGGGATCACCAGCTCCTGGGTACCGGTGACCCCCAGGATAACGCTGGCACGCCGGGGTTCGATCGGCAGTCCTGCATCCCGCAGGGCCTGCCTGGCCGCGGCGAGCGCCAGCAGCTGGGATGTGTCGGTTGCCTCCAGGGAGGAGGGAGGAATTCCGAATTCGGAAGGATCGAAGTCGATGGGCGAAAGGAAGCCGCCCCGGGTGCAATATACGCGATCGGGGGTCCGGGGGTCCGGGTCGAAATAATCCTGTTTCGACCAGTGGGTTGCGGGAACTTCTGAAATCGCATCCAACCCCTGAAACAGGAGTCGCCAGTAAGCCTTCAATCCGGATGACTTCGGAAAAAAGCAACTCATTCCGATGATGGCGACAGGGCAGGAATCTTCCTTCATGCTCACTCGGACAACCCGGTTCATGCACGTATTGAAAACCACCGGCTGGGGTGCGTCCGTCGTTCGATGAGTCGCAGTCGCCCGGCGGCCGGCAATAAAAACCAAATGATCTTTATAGTTAATTGCTGTAGGAATTTCAAGATCAAGCTTCAAAAAGCGGTCCGGAGTCAGGGTGACGCATCGATCCGCTGGTGAATGTCCGCCAATTCCATCGGCCGAACCGATCCGGCGCGGCCGGGAATGGCAAGCCCCTGGGCGCGCAGCCAGTTGGTGCGGGTGACGACGGCAGCGCCGAAAAGCAGGTTCATCGCGACGGTCACCGTCCGGCGCTTCTGCGGTGTTTCAAGGAAACTGCCCTTGACCCACTGGTTGAAGGCGCCGATGGCCGGCCCGCACCAGATCTGGTAATCGATCTTTCGGGTCGGCTCGCCCTGGATGGCCCAGGTGGACGATCGTCCGAGGTAGGAGCGGAACACCAGAGCCATTTTGTGCTTGGGATCTTGGGCGGCGCGTTCGACCTGTTTCGGGTCGCGCTGCATGAAGAACCGCCGGGTCTGCTCCCATTCCTGATCGAACGTGCAGCGGAAAAAATCACGCTCAAGGATTTCACGCTGTTTGGCGGGAATCTGATCGTAGCTGGCATGAGCCGCATACAGCTCGTAGAGCTTGGCGGCACGGTAGGGGAACATCGTCCCGCGCTTGAGCACCTGGACTTTCACGCCGAGTTCGAACATGTCAGCGGCGGGCGCCATGGCGACGTCCGCCTGTCCGGCCTCGGCCAGCATCGCGCACACCGTTTCGGAGGTGCCGGCTTCGACGCAGCATTGGTTGACGGACCCCGTGAGCACAAACGCCGCGCCGAGGGCGAAGGCCGCCGCCGTGGACTCCGGGGTGGCAATTCCGCCAGCGAGTCCGACACAGGGCGGGCGCTCGTATCCGTGAACGGCCGACAACTCGTCCCGCAGCGCCAGCATCGTCGGCAGAAGGGTTATGGCCGGCCGGTTGTCGGTATGTCCGCCGGAATCGGCCTCGGCTGTCAGATCGGCCGCCAGGGGAACCGATGCGGCCAGGCTGGCTTCATCGGAGCTGATGAGCCCGAGCTCCGCCAGACGAGCCAGGTGCTTGTTAGCGGGCGGGGCCAGAAACCGGCGGGCGACTTCCACCCGCGATACCTTGGCGATGACGAGGTTGGGGCAGACGATGCGTCCATCGCCGGTGCGGTGAATGCCCTTGGCGCGGAAATAAACCAGGGGCAGGCCAGGTTCGACGTAGGCGGAGGCGCTGATCAGCCGCACACCCCGTCTCAGGAAAAGATCGGCCAAGGCCATTTCAAGCTCGGGACTTCCGGGGCTGTGGATCAGGTTGACGCCGAAGGGGATTGCCGGGGTTTCGCGCTGCAGGCGGTCGACCGCCGCCTCCACCTCCGACACCATCAGGCCGCCCGCCCCGAAAAAACCCACCATGCCGGCCCGGCCCGCCTCCGTGACCATGCCTACCGAGGTGATACCGTTCGCCATTTCACCCGCCACATACGCATACCGCAGCCCATGGGCGGCCCTGAATGTGCGGTCGCCGAGACCCTGGGGATGAAGGGGCGGGACAAAGGCCCGCAGGGGCATTCCGCCGCCGCCCGCGCGGGCGCCGGGGCACAGCTCGGCCGTTCCGCTCTGGCTGACGGCAAGTCCCTGCGGCTGCTCGATGACATAGATCGGACGGGTCACGTTCAGCAGAGCCCCTTGAATCGAGGAATCGAACGGTTCAGGGGGAGATTCCTGCGGATGCCAGCAGCCGATGGTTGTCGAAGATTCCAGATGGGTCATTCGGATTAATTTTGAGGCAGGCTCTCCCTGCGGAGGGCAATCCAATTTGTCCGCCACACTTAGGTGAAAGCAAGCGCTCTTGTCAAGAACATGTTCCTAGAATCTCATCCCCTGGGATGGAATTTTCGGTGCAATTCCTTGAGCCGGTCCTTGGTCACATGGGTGTAGATTTGGGTGGTGGAAATATCTGCATGTCCGAGCATCAGCTGCACCGCTCTCAGATCGGCACCGCCCTCCAGGAGATGGCTGGCAAAAGAGTGCCGCAGGCTGTGGGGGGTGACCGTCTTGATGAGCCCGGCCTTCGTGGCATACTGGCGCAGCAGTTTCCAGAACGCCTGCCGAGTCATGGGACGGCCGGCACGAGCCAAGAACAGGTAGGGGCTGGTGTGCTCCCTGGCCAGGCGGCCTCGGCCGTGTTCGAGATAGAAAAGGATCTTTTCGCGTGCATACTGGCCGATCGGAACGATCCGTTCCTTCGATCCCTTGCCGAGGACCCGCACAAACCCGGCATCCAGGTGGGCGTCCTGGATTTTGAGCCGGACGAGCTCGGATACCCGCAGCCCGGCCGCATAAAGGACTTCCAACATGGCCGAATCCCGGATTCCCTGAGGTGAGCGGGCATGGGGTGCATTCAACAGGCATCGGACCTCTTCCACGCTAAGGACGTCCGGAAGTTTAAACGTGGTTTTGGGCATGTCGAGCAGTTTGGCCGGATCCAGGGCGAGAATCTTATCCTGGACCAGAAAGCGGTAAAAACCCCTCAGAGCGACCAAATGCCTCGCCCGGGAGCGTGCCCCGAGACCCTCGTTGCGCAGCTGGATCAGATGCTTCAAAAGCACCGCCGTGTCTTCCTCCGAAACCCCGCGGCAGCCGTTCCGGTCCATGAAATCCGCAAATCGCAGCAGGTCGCGGCTGTAGGATTCAAGCGTGGATTGCGAAAGACCTTTCTCAACCAGAAGGTAGTTGAGAAACCGGTCGATCAACGCTGTCATTTCCAGGGCAGACGGGTTCATGGCGATATGGACTGCGGTTTTTGAGTGCCGAAGCGACTCTCCCATTTTTTTATGCTGTCCGCATTATATCACCATTAAAAGGTGTTTGGCTACACGGGATGGATGGTCGGCCCGACCGGGACCCGGAATAGAATGATTCGGATTCAGTTTGCAAACTATTGACAACTGGTTAAGTCAAATTTAAAAACAGGATACTATTTCAGTATGGCTGGAAATTATATGCCCGACCGGCGATGGCGTGGAACCCTAATCGAAGTGCCCGATTCCAGAGATGGACAGGCACTTTTTCTTTTGAAAGGAGGAATTGCATGAATCTTCACCGCCCGAATGCCAATGATGCCCTGCAAACCGCCAACCGTTCCCGGAACGTAGCCCCCCAATCGGGGATCTGTAGCCGCTGCATCGACGGCTGCCGCGGCAACTGTGACATGTTCCGAGCGACCTTCCGGGGGCGCGAAGTCCTCTATCCGGAGCCGTTCGGCAACGTCACTGCCGGCGCGGACAAGGACTACCCGGTGGACTATTCGCATCTGAACATCATGGGCTATGCACTGGGGGCCAAAGGGGTTGCGGCCGACCCGGACCAGGCGACGTTTCCGAATGTCAACACGGAGACCCGCTTCGGCGCCGAACCCCAGGTCAAGATGAAGGTTCCGATCTTCACCGGAGCCCTGGGCAGCACCGACATCGCCCGCAAGAACTGGGAGCACTTTGCGGTCGGTGCGGCCATCAGCGGCATCAGCATCGTGTGCGGCGAGAACGTGTGCGGCATCGACCCCGAGCTCGAGTTGAACGGGGACGGGAAAGTCGTCAAGTCGCCCGAGATGGATCGGCGAGTGCGCGAATACCGGCGCTTTCACGAGGGATACGGCGACATCCTGGTGCAGATGAACGTGGAAGACACTCGCCTGGGGGTGGCCGAATACGCGATCGACAAGCTGGGGGTCGAGACCATCGAGCTCAAATGGGGGCAGGGCGCCAAGTGCATCGGCGGCGAGATCAAGGTCAACTCCCTGACCCGCGCGCTCGAGCTCAAGAAGCGCGGCTACATCGTCACGCCGGACCCGGAGCTTCCCGCACACCAGGCGGCGTTCAAGGCCGGCCCCTTGAAGCAATTCGAGCGGCATTCGCGGCTGGGCTTCATCGATCAGGAAGGGTTCATGAAGGAGGTCGAACGGCTGCGCAAGCTCGGCGCCCGGCGCGTCACGCTCAAGACCGGGGCCTATCCCATGCGCGAGCTCGCCATGGCCATCCGCTGGTCGAGCGATGCCGG
>CAZEKN010000053.1:0-11301 GCA_964512755.1 uncultured Desulfatibacillum sp.
CCATGACCTCGGCCTGCAGCAGAATCATCTCCAGCAGCTGGTCGATGCCGGTGGCTTGCTTGGCGGAGACGTTGACGAAGATGGCGTCACCGCCCCAGTCTTCGGGGGTGAGGCCCCTCTCAATCAGCGCGCGTTTGACCCGGTCCGGGTCGGCGCCGGGCTTGTCGATTTTGTTGACGGCGACAATGATGGGCACGCCGGCGGCGCGGGCGTGGTTGATCGCTTCCACGGTCTGCGGCATGACGCCGTCGTCGGCCGCCACCACCAGCACCACGATGTCGGTGACCTTTGCCCCGCGGGCGCGCATGGCCGTGAACGCCTCATGGCCCGGCGTGTCCAGGAAAGCGATGGCGCCGCGGTCGGTGGTGACATGGTAGGCGCCGATGTGCTGGGTAATTCCACCGGCTTCGGTTTCCGTGATGCGGGTCTTGCGAATGACGTCCAGCAGCGAGGTTTTTCCATGGTCGACGTGGCCCATGATGGTGACCACCGGCGCGCGGTGGGCCAGTGCCTCGGGTTCATCTACGACCGGCTTCAATATGTTGTCCTCCTCAAACGCAGCCCGCTCGACTTCGTAATTGAACTCCCCGGCGATCACCACCGCCGTGTCGAAATCCAAGGCTTGGTTGACCGTGGCCATGGTTCCCATCCCCATGAGGATTTTGATGATCTCCCCGGCCTTGACCCCTAGGCGTTTGGCGAAATCCGAAAGAACGATCGTGTCGTCGACCCGGATGCGCCGTTTGATCGCCTTGGCGACAGTGAACTGAGGCTTCTGAACAACCAGTTCCTTCTTGCCCTTGGCGCCCTTGCGCGGTTTGCGGCCGCGCTGGTCGTCATAGAGATCCTCGGCTTCGATGACGGCCTTGGTGCGGAACGAGATTTTTTTCTTGATGAATTTCTTCTCGACTTCGGGGTCCTCGGCCTTGCCCTTCTTTTTCTTGCGCTTGGCGTCCTTGGTTTCGATTTCGGCGGGAGACGGGGCGGTTTCCGCAGCCGGTGCCGGGCGCGCCGGTGTTCGGGCGAAGCGTTCCGAGGTGGGCGGCGTTATCTTGGCTCTTTCGGCCGGCCGTTCGGCGGGGGCCACGGGCAGCTTGATAATTTTGGCGGGCTCATCCCGCTTGATTTTCTTTACGACTTTTTTGAGCCGGTCGGCCGGCGCGGCGGCTGGGGCAGGCTCCTCCGCCGCCACAACGGGCGGCGCCTCAGCGGGTTCCTCGGCGGGGGATGTGTCGGGCGACTCAGCGACCGGCTCCGGCGGCGCCGGCATTTCGACGTCCCCAATCACCGGAACTTCGGCGACCGGCTCCGGCGCGGTTTCAACGGCGACCGGCGTCGAGGCCTCCGCTTCCGGCAGAACCTCCGGGGCGGCCTCCGCCGCCGGTTCTTCCTGAGGCTCGGACACCTTGCGCCGCCGTCGGATGACCGTTGGCTTCACCCTCGTTTGATCGAGGCCGGTTTCTTTCTTTCCAAAAATGCCGGCTTTGGCGCGCTGGACCGCTTCGTCATCCAGAGAACTCATGTGGCTGCCGATGGCGATCCCGAGCGCCTGAAGCTTGTCCATCAGCACCTTGTTGGTCAGATTCAGCTCTCTGGCCAATTCGTAGACCCGAATTTTTGACATGACTCCCCCTCACCCTTCACATTCGCGCCTGCCCGGCGTTCCATGCGCCGTTTAGGCCTCCGTGGCCGGTTCATCCGTAGGGCCAGCGTTGGAGGCGGCTGGGTCCGACGCCGGGCGATCGCCCGCTTCATCGTTCGCGTGGTCCGGATCTGCGTGCGGAGACGCCGCCCCGGCGGCGTCGGGTTCCGGCTCCGCTGCCGCGTTTTGCTCAACCGCGGCCTGGGCCGCTTCAATCAGGCTGTCGGCCATGGCCTCATCCACTCCTCGGATCTGCAAAAGTTCTTCGCGGCTGGCCTTGGCAATCTCTTCAGCGGAATAGAACCCCTTTTCGTATAGGGCATCCGCCAGGCTGATGCCCACACCGGGAAGCGCCATGAGCGAATTGTAGCCGCTCTGCATGGCCTGGTTGTAAGAGCTCTCGCTCTTAACGTCGAGATGCCAACCGCTCAGCTTGGATGCCAGCCGGACATTCTGTCCTTTCTTGCCGATGGCGATGGAAAGGAATTCGTCCGGGACGATGACCTCCATGGAGCGGTTGTCTTCATCGATGATCACCCGTGAGATCTCGGCCGGCGCCAGTGAGCTGCAAACGAATTTGGCGGGGTCGATATGCCACGGGATAATGTCGATTTTCTCGCCGCGCAGTTCCTGGACCACGTTCTGGACCCGGCTGCCTTTCATGCCCACGCAGGCGCCCACGGGGTCGATGTCGGAATTGCTGGACGCCACCGCGATCTTGGCGCGCACACCAGGCTCCCGCGAGGCGCCCATGATGGAGACGATTCCCTCGCTGATTTCCGGCACTTCCGTGCGGAACAGCGTAATCAAGAAACTGGGATGGGTTCGCGACAGTACGACTTGAGGTCCGCGCGACTCGTGCAGCACCTCCAGAATCATCGCGCGGATGCGGTCCCCCCGGCGGTAGCTTTCTTTTGGAACTTGTTCGCGGATCGGCAGAACGCCCTCGGTTTGACCCAGGTTGACAATGATGTCCCCCCGGTCGATGCGCTGGACGATGCCGTTGATGATCTCGCCCCTGCGGTCGATGTAGCTCGTGTAAACGGCATCCTTCTCCGCATCCTTCAGCTTCTGGATGATGACCTGCTTGGCGGATTGAGCGGCGATGCGCCCAAAGGTGTTGGTATCCATCTTCGTGCCGAGGCTGTCTCCGACCTCGCATTCCGGGTCAAGCCGACGGCCCTCTTCGATGCTGATTTGCAGCATGGGTTCTTCGACCACCTCGGCGACTTCTTTGAATTGAAAAACCTCCAGTTCACCGGTCTCTTCGCTGTACTGGACTTCGATATCGACTTTGGGGCCGTATTTCTTGCGGGCGGCGGATTTCAAGGCTTCTTCCAATGCCTTGATGAGGATCTGCCGGTCAATGCCCTTGTCACGGCTGACCTGTTCGATGACCCGTTTGATTTCCGAAATCAACATGGGGCTTCTCCATCTGGTTGTCGAATTAGGATGGTTTCGCAGCGGGATCTACGATTCCATCAAGTACGCTTTCGAAATGGCGTCGATCGGGATGGCGATCGTGTCGCGCCCGGTATTCATTCGAACCGTTCGATCGGACAGGCCCTCCAGCACGCCACTGAAATTCTTCTGACCGTCGATCGCGCTGCGGGTCCGAATCCTGGCCCGCCGACCGCGGAAGCGTTCAAAGTCCTCTGCGCGCGCCAACGGCCGATTCGGCCCGGGCGATGATACTTCCAAGTGATACGGTCCGAGGTCGGGCAGATGCACATCCAGCAGGTCCCCCAACTCGCGGCTGACCGAGGCGCAGTCTTCCAGCGTCACCCCTCCCGGTTTGTCGATGCACAGCCGCAGGATGCGTCCACCGCGCTCGCGGTGATATTGGAGCTGGATCAGCTCCACGCCCTCGGCGGCGCACAGCCCCTCCGCCAGCGGGCGGGTCTGGGCCAGGACGAACTCTTCCGCGGCCGGGGCGGTCCGCGGAAAGGCCGTTACCGCTTTCTTCTTCCCAACGGCGGCATCGCGCTTGCTCACGGCCGGAATCCTCCCCATTCCAAGCAAATAAAAAACGGGCTGTAAGCCCGTTTCCTCATGTTCAGGTAGAACCTCTGCGGTGGAGCTGAATGGGTTATTCGCTCATAAAAGGATCATGGCTGCTTCCATTCCACGTCACATAACGCCCTACCTCAACCTGCCGAGCAAAACGGAAAAGGCTTGAATGGAGCGGGCAACGAGATTCGAACTCGCGACACCAAGCTTGGGAAGCTTGTACTCTACCAGCTGAGCTATGCCCGCTCATCCAAGAATAGTCTTTTACGCCAAAGAAAAATCCTTGTCAATATATTTTGGCCTGCAATCTCGGTGATTTGATCCGTGCCGGTCGGTTGACGTCAGTCGAGCAGGCGGCGCAGCTGGTTCAGCTCAGCCCGAATTTCATCCAGCATTTGTCGGGAAAGGGGCGGTTCGTCTGCGGAGTGCAACCGCAGGTGTTGGCGAGCGCCGTCGATGGTGAAGCGGCGCTGGTATAAAAGGGTTTTAATTTCGAGGACCAGATCCACTTCCTTGCGGGTGTACAAGCGCTGGCCGGATTCGGTTCGCCGGGGGCTGATCCGTGGGAACTCGGTTTCCCAAAACCGCAGGACGTGTGTCGGAACGCCCGCGAGTTTGCTGACTTCGCCGATTTTGAAATAAAGCTTGTCCGGGATGGCTACAACGTTTGGAGAGGAACTTTCTTTCATGGATCGCCTTCCTTCATCCTTCAGAAGGCCTCCCGCTAGCGCTGGCGCATGCATTCGAGGAGCGGACGGAATCCGGCCGCTCCGCTGGCACGCGCCCGGAGGCGCTCTCCCTCTCAGGTTATCGGACGGGAAGCTCTGCCTGGAAGACATTCAGCAGTCGCTCGGTCACGCGTTGGTGCAGCGCATTGGCCTCGCTGTCCTCCAGTGTTTTATCCGGCGAACGATAGATCAGCCGGTACGACAGGCTGCGCTTGTCCGCCGGGATCGGCTCACCCGAAAACACATCGAAAAGCTGAACGCTCTCCAGCAGTTCCAGATTCATGGCGGCGATTTCGCTGATAACCGTCTGGGCCTCCAGGCGCCGGCCGACGATCAGCGTGATGTCACGGGCTACCGCCGGGAACTTCATCGAGCGCATCCGGTATTGGGTTTCCGAGAGCAGCGCTTCGATCGCTTCGATCTCAAGCTCGAATAAAAATGCGGTCTGCTTGAGGTCAAAGGCGGCGCGGACCCTGGGGTGCAACTCGCCGATAAGTCCGATTTCGCGGCTGCCGGCTCGAATGCGTCCGGAGTAGCCCGGCCGGGTGTAAAAGCATTGCGCATCCGGCACTTGGCTCACTTCGATGGCGGGGAGGTTGAGGGCGCCCAGCAACCCCTCGACCACACCCTTGAGGTCGTAAAAATCAGACGGGACGTCCTTGGCATGCCAGGACAACGGGTAGCGCGAGCCGCTCCACAGTCCGGCGATTATTTCCGGCTCATCGGGCAGTTCGGCGCCGGGACGATGAACAAAGACCTTGCCGATTTCGAAGACCTTTAGGCGGCGCGTCTGTTGGGCGAGATTGAATCGGAGCGTTTCCAGAAGCCCGGGAACGAGCGAGGAACGCATCACGGATTGGTCTTCAGATAGAGGGTTGAGAACCGCCACGGTCTGCCGCCGCGGGTCATCGGCTGGCAGCATGAGCCGGTCGCAGGACAGGCCGTGGATGAAGCTGTAGGTGATCACTTCCGTGAAGCCGAAACCGGTCAGGACTGTTTTGATGCATTGGCGCAGTTCCAACCGATCGGCCGGCGGCCGCTCGCCGGCCGGCAGACGGGGAAAGGTGATCGGAATCGTGTCGAAGCCGGACAACCGGGCCACTTCCTCGATGAGATCCTCTGGCCGCGACACGTCGACGCGGAAGGAAGGCGCCGTGACGCGCAGTTCGTTTTTCCGGGGTGCGGGTTCAGCCTTAAATCCGATCGCGGACAGCAGTCGGGCAATCTTTCGCTTGGGAAGCCGGATGCCGAGGACCTGTTGCGTGCGCTCGACGCTGAGCGCGATGGTCGTGGGGGTCCAGGGGCGCGGGTTGGCATCGATCACGCCGCCGACCACGTGCCCGCCGCTGACCTCCGCCATCAGGGCGGCCGCCCGATTGGCTGCCTGAACGGTGCCGGCCGGATCCACTCCTCTTTCGAAGCGGCGCGAAGCATCCGTGCCCAATCCCAGTTTCTTGGAGGTTTTACGGACGCTCAAGGGTTCGAAGCAGGCGCTTTCGAGGAGGACCCGCCGGGTATCCGGCCGGATCTCCGAATTGAGGCCGCCCATGACGCCGGCGATCGCAACCGGCTTGACACCGTCGCAGATCATCAGCATGTCCGAGTCGAGCACGCGTTCCTTTTGGTCCAGGGTGACGAACGTTTCCCCCTGGCCGGCCGTGCGCACGACGATGCGGTTTTCCGCCAGGCAGTCCAGATCGAAGGCGTGCAAGGGCTGGCCGCACTCCAGCATGACCAGATTGGTGACGTCGACGATGTTGTTGATCGGCCGGAGGCCAACCGACAACAGTCGGTCCTGCAGCCAGAACGGAGAGGGCCCCACGACCACCCCCTCCAGCACGCGGGCGACATAGCGCGGGCAGTGATCGGGTGCTTCGATGGTCACCGATGTCAGGCGCCGGATGTCGTCGTTCGCGTCCAAAATGTTCGCCCGTGGGAGGTTCAGCCGGGTTCCTTGAATAGCGGCCGCCTCCCGGGCCACTCCGATTACGCTCAGGCAGTCGGCGCGGTTCGGGGTAAGGTCGAGTTCCAGTACCGGGTCCGAGAGGGCCAGGGCGGTGTTCATCGCGGCCCCGATCGGCAGATCCCCTTTCAAAACCATGATGCCCGCGGCGTCTACCCCCAGGGTCAGCTCCGCGGCGCTGCAGAGCATGCCCTCGGAACGTTGGCCCCGAATCAGGCCGGCCGCGATCACCGTTCCATTCGGCATGCTGGTTCCCGGCAGCGCCACCGGCGCCAGAAGGCCGGGCGCGGCATTGGGTGCGCCGCAGACCACCGGAATGATGCCGCGGCCCGCGTCCACCTGGCAGACCGTGAGCCGGTCGGCGGCTGGGTGTGGGTCCACGGCTAGAATACGGCCGACCAAAACCGTATCGAGGAAGCGGTAGCGGTCGACCACGGCATCGACGGCCAGCCCCACCAGGGTCAGGGCTTCGGCCAAATCCTCGGCGCTGCGTTTAACCGGGGTATACTCCTTCAGCCAGCTTAAGCTTACTTTCATGTCAGAATTGGCTCAGGAAGCGCAAATCGTTTTCGAAGAACTTGCGCAAATCGTCGATCCCGTATTTCAGCATGGCGACCCGCTCAACTCCTAGTCCAAAGGCGAATCCCGTGTAGCGGCCGGTGTCGTAGCCGACATTTTCAAAAACGGCCGGATGCACCATGCCCGAACCGAGAATTTCCAGCCAGCCCGTTTGCTTGCAAACACGGCAGCCTCGTCCCCGGCAGATCACGCAGAGAATGTCCACCTCGGCGCTGGGCTCTGTAAACGGGAAGAAACTGGGGCGAAAGCGCAGGCGAGTCTGCTCATCGAACATCTGGTGAACGAAGGCCGTGAGGGTGCCCTTCAAGTCCCCGAAGGAGACATTTTCGTCTACCAGCAGCCCCTCGACTTGGTGGAACATCGGCGTATGGGTCTGGTCCGAATCGCAGCGAAACACCTTCCCCGGGGCGATGACCCTGACCGGCGGCGCCTGACGCTCCATGGTCCGGACCTGAAGCGGAGAGGTATGGGTTCGCAGGACCACGTCTGCGGAGACAAAAAACGTGTCCTGCATGTCCCGGGCAGGATGGTTCTTGGGGATGTTCAGGGCTTCGAAGTTATAGTAATCCTTCTCGACTTCCGGACCCTCGACGATGTCGAACCCCATTTTGGAAAAAACGGCACAGATCTCCGCACTGATCCGGCTGATGGGGTGCAGGGCGCCCGTGGCCTCGGTTCTTCCGGGAAGGGATACGTCAATGCGGTCCTGGGCTGCACGTCCGCCCCCTTCAAGGGCTTCCATGGCCGCAGCAAAATCCGCGCTCAGCTGCTGCTTGATCGCGTTGGCTTTCTGACCGGCGGTCGGCCGTTGCTCCGGCGGCAGCCCGGAGATGGATCTCAAGAATTGGGTGAGAACGCCCTTGCGGCCGAGATAATGGACCTGCAGCACCTGAATTTTCTGCGGGTCCCCGGCGGCCGTCTCCAGTTCCCGCCGTGCTTCCGAATAAACCTGGTCCAGATTCAGTTCCACGATACTCCGAACGCGATGCGCTTTCCCTTTGAACGTTCCGGTCGCCGCTGCGAAATGGGCAGCGGCGGCTCCTCCTGATTACGCGGGCCGGGCGGCCAATTTGGCGATCTGAGCGAATCCGGCAGGGTCCGAGATGGCGAGCTCGGCCAGAACCTTGCGGTCCAGCACTACGTTGGCCTGTTTCAAGCCATGCATGAATTTGCTGTAGGAAAGATCGTTAATGCGGGCGGCGGCATTGATGCGGGTGATCCACAATGCACGGAAGTTACGTTTGCGCGCCTTGCGGTCCCGATACGCATAACGCAGGGCCCGGTCCAGGGTCCCGGCCGCCGTTCGAAAAAGTTTGCTGCGCCCGCCGCGGAAGCCTCTTGCGAGTTTGAGGACTTTCTGGCGGCGTTGTCTGGCCTTGAATCCACGTTTTACACGCATGGCAGTTTACCTCTGACTGTTACTGTTATGGTGATGAAGTAAGTTGTCAAACTTTGATCGATCCGCTGGTTTGCGCTTGCCGTAGCGTCGGCTACGGGAGCGCTGCATTGGAAATCGTTAAGTGCAACCGCCGCGTCATCCGTTGGGGAGCATGAGCTTGACGGCTCTCATATTGCTCTTGTGGATCAGCGGGCTTTTTCTCAAGGCCCGTTTGCGCTTGCGCGACTTCGTGGTCAGGATATGGCTGCCAAACGATTTATGGTAAACGACTTTGCCCGTTCCGGTTTTCTTGAACCGCTTGGCGGCGGAACGGTTGGTTTTGATCTTCGGCATATGCGACTCTCCTTTGCGGATCCAAGTATGTGGTTTTTCGATAAACCAAAACAGATGGCGCGAGCAACATCACAATTGGCCCACGCCACCCGATAAACGTCAATATCGCTGGGGCTCAACGAGTTACATGTACCACCTCTCGCGGCCGCCCGAACGGTTGCGAATCATCATTTCGGCGCCAGGACCATGAAGAGGGTGCGGTTGTCGAACTTCGGGGTCTGTTCGACCGTGGAGATGTCCTGGGCCGCAGCGGCGATCTTTTCAAGCAGTTCCATGCCCATTCTTGAAAGGGCGATTTCGCGCCCCCGGAACATCACGGTTACCTTGACCTTGTCTTTTTTGTCGATGAATTCTCTGATCCGGCCTATTTTCACCTGGAGATCGTGTTCACCGGTTTTGGGCCGGACCTTGATCTCCTTGAGCTTAAAAGAAGCCTGTTTCTTTTTGGCCTCGTGCTTTTTCTTGGTCTGCTCATAGCGGAACCGCCCGTAGTCCATGATCTTACATACCGGCGGGTCCACGTTGGGCGATACTTCCACCAGATCCAGACCGAATTCCGCAGCGGTGGCCAAGGCCTGTTCGATGGGAATAACCCCGATTTGACTGCCCTCCGGACCGATCACTCGGACTTGCCTGGCCCGTATTTCCTGGTTGACATTGGTACGGTCTGCTGAGCGGGTTGGCCGCATCGTTCGCGTTGTGAGTGCTATCCGTCACCTCCCAGTTCGATGGTTCGGCCGGAAGTCCGGCTACCAAATCAGCCTCATGTCCACCGGCGGTAAACACCTCTCTGAGCATGAGGGGCTCTAGTCAAGCGCTTACTCAATAATCGACAACATTAAGAAATGCAAGAGGAAAATGCAACTCAAATTTGATGGACTCGCAAAAAGCCCCGATAACAGGTCATTTCGAGCGCAGCGAAAACGTTTTCGGTTGCAACGCGTTAAAAAAATTAGATTTCTCCCTGTCGTCGAAATGGCAGATCGCGCTTCGCACGACTTCTTGTCAGTTCATCGTTGTTTCAAAGTGTATTCCGCAAGGTGGCTGGCGCGCCAGTAGCGGTTGGCCGGATCCGAAAAAAAAGCCTTGAACAGCGCCAGACTCTCTCCGCGTTGGATGCCGCCCCGAATCATGATTCGACTGTCGCGATAGAGCGGATTCAGTCGTGCACGGGGGCAGGCGGTTCCTCCGCCCATCGCGTCTTCATATGCATAGACGATCGCGCCGATGCCGTGCAGCATCAGAGCGCTGAAGCACATCAAGCAGGGTTCCATGGTAGAGTAGGCGGTGATGGCGGCGGCCTCCGGGGCCTGCTTCATCTTAACCAGGCGTCTGAGAGCGACCATTTCGGCATGGTCCAGCTCGTTGCCGCCGCCGTGGGCCGTGCCCTTTCGCCGCCCGCGCACGATCACCCGATCGCCATATACCAGGACGCATCCCACGGGGAACTCTCCTCGCGCGAGGGCCTTGCGGGCCTCTTTGAGCGCTTCGCTCATGAAACGGTCGTCATCCGGTCCGGAAGGCGGAAGAAGGAAGTTGGAAGGCGGAGGGTTGAAGGCGGAAGGCCGGAACCGCACAGGTTTTTTAGTCAATTCCACCTTCCTCCTGCCCACTTCCGCCTTCACGGGAGTCGGCATATGGTATCATCGCACGGACAGGCGCCGTCGACGTCGTAACAGTAGGCGACGCGGGCCTCCATGACTGCGCGTTGCGGCGCAATGGGCTCAAACGAGTGGGCCTGCATCGCGTCGATCAGTTCCGGCCGCGACGGGATGGCGTCCAGTCCGCGTCCCAAGACTTTCCCTGATTCAGCCGCCAGGATTTCGGCGTCTTCGCCATTGGTGACGACGGCGACCGGCACCTGGTAGGCCGCCACCAGCCGAGACACGGCCAGCGCCGGCCGCTCGCGCGACACCAGCGAGCCCGGTCCGAAACGGATGACCATGCCGATCCGGCCGGCCAATCGTACCACGAAGTCGATCTTGATTACGGCGCGGCGCTGATCGGCCTGCAGCAGCAAGTCCCGCCGCGGTTCGATCTCGCCAGGATGATAGCCTTTCTGCTCGACCAGCCACCGGGCGATTTTCTGGCGGTAGCGTTCGTCGAGGGTGTCGTCGAGGACTTCACCGGTCAGAAAATCCATAAGCTTTCCAAGTATTAGATGATGGCCGCTCATGCCGAATATTACATCATGGTTGCGCGGCAGGCAACCGGGGGAGGGGGCGACCGCGGCAGCGATCTTTCGCTGCGATCATCAAGGCCGAGGGACGGGCGTCCCGTTTGTCCGGTCTTCGCAGATCGATCCTCAATGGGGCTTTACAAAATGAAACCGGCCGACTACAATTTGCATCAATCACGGTATCCCAATGCCGGTCCAGCGAGAGCACTTCAAACATGGCCTTATCCATTCGGGAGGAATTCGAAAAGCGCGAACGGTCGTTCATGTCGCCCTTCGCCTGCCCCAGCTCCCAGTCCCGGGGGCGCAGCGTCCCGGAAAAACCCTGTGCGGTGCGCACCGCCTTTCAGCTCGATCGGGACCGGATCGTCTATTGCAACGCCTTCCGACGCCTCAAGCACAAGACCCAGGTGTTTCTGGCGCCCATGATCGACGACTACCGCACGCGCCTGACCCATACCCTGGAAGTGG